>JBQTHA010000110.1:0-1549 GCA_052390375.1 Nitrosopumilaceae archaeon | reverse complement strand
TTTTTAGCAAGTTATCAGTTTGCTGGACAATATTTATTGTTATTAGAAGGAATTCCAAGATCATTGATTCAATATTTAGTTCCTTTAGAATCGGAAGGTAAAAAAAATAAAAAATTAAAAATATTTTCTATTTTAATATCCATTATTATTGTCATTATTTCAGTTGCTGTTGCACCTTTTGCAATAAGTGCATTTCTTAACGAATACAAAGATGCGATTTTTCCAATTCAAATTTTGAGCTTTTCTATAATTCCTCTAACTGTTTCTGCCATCCAACAATCTGAATTTATGGGAAAAGAAAATAATCGGGTGATACTTATTGGGGGGATATTACAATCAGGCCTTTATCTAATCCTAATTGTTTTACTAGGGGCTTCGTTTGGATTGGTTGGTATATCGATTGGCCTTCTAGTTTCTACTATAGTTAGGGTGATCTATAATTTCATTTCCAAAAGACATTTTAATTAATAATCTAATGTAGTATTTACTTATCTATTTTAGTTGAAGGAACTATAAGTCCAAATCTATCCGAAATTTTTATAGATCTACAAAAATGTTTTTCAACAAAATCATCAAATGCATTGTTAAGTCGAATATCATCTGCTAGTAGTATTGACTTTAGATGCGGCCAAACAGATTCAAATTCCCACATCATATGCTTGTATGTATGATCACTGTCATGCAAAAATAAATCACATTTTCCTAACTCATTCAATAATTTAGGTAAAAGTATTTTAGAATCGCCTAATTGTAGGGTCCAACGACTTTGAAGTGATTCTGGTACTAGCCAACCCTCTCTTTTATTAGGAGGAAAACTAGCTTGCCTATTTTGAATTTCTTTTTTAGAAAGTTTTCTTTGATTAAAAGGAAGATCTATACTAAACAAATGACCTTTATTATTTTTTTCAAGACCTAACAATATCATTGCGCTAGAAAGACCTGATGCAACTCCAGTTTCTATAACTATTTCAGGTTTACAAAACCTACATAGTGTATAAAGTAGTCTAGCTTCTGTAAATCCGAATATGCGTAAATCACTCCAATTATCAATTATTGATTTTTCAATTGTTATGTAAGAATCGTTAGTAGTAAGTTCATCATAATATCTTGTAATATCTCCATGAATAAATGAACTCAGTTTGCTAAGGGGAATAACGTCTTTTGAATAATCTTTAATGAACGAGGAAACAATTTTTTGTTTGCCCTTACTACCTCCAAATAAATATTGAAAAGCTTTCTCAGGATTCTTAATCCCATGAACAATCTTTCTAGAAAATTTCATAATTATTTCGGTAAGACATTATCAATAATAATGATTTCTCATTTTCCTAATTAATAAAGAATGTTGAAGAATGTTTTATTAGTTTGATTTGAGTTTTTAGATTCAAAATTTTCTCCTTCCAATGTTACTACGATTGAGTTTCCTCTACTCCAACTGTATAAAATGTTCCAGGATTATTCTGGTTGTTGTGTTCAGTAGTTATCCAACCCGTAGACAGTATACCATCATAAATTCTAAATTCATCAATTTTTCCATCCCATGTTCTTG
>JBQTHA010000109.1:0-5183 GCA_052390375.1 Nitrosopumilaceae archaeon | reverse complement strand
TGGTTTCTAGAACATCTGTAATTAGCACTGAAGATAGATTTTGTTCTTGTGCAACTGTAATAGACGCAAAATCCTCATCACTTACAATCCCTTGAGGCCTTTCCTCTTTAATTATCCTTGAGGAAATGTACTTACAGTCTTTGTAATATTTGTAATATTTCCAGAGCCATCTTAGTGAATTTTGTAACAAACCATTTTTGGTAACGAATTGTGGTGGAATGTAAACATCTTCAACGTTAAATTCTAATTGTTTTAGAAATTTTGCTGCAGCATCGCCTGTAACAAATTTTATTGGAATCTCTTTAAGATGTTGAACAATCGCTGAATCTCTTGTGGCATGACCTAGTCCAATCGGACTGCAAAAAAATGTCATGTCAACCATGACATGATTTGAAAACGATCCCATTTCTAATTTTTTGTTTTGTTGATTCTCAAAGTTTAAATGGATTTTAACAAGGTACTTTGCTGGGCTCATGGTCCAGTTCGGTTATGACGTCGCCCTTACACGGCGAAGGTCCGGGGTTCAAATCCCCGTGGGCCCATACTCACTTTCACGGAGCTAAATAGGATTAGCAATCATATTCTGGTAATCTCTACATGATTACCAAAGAATAGATCTACACTATCTTTGAAATTTTATTCATTAAAGTTTTCAAGCGACCTTATCCTTCCACCAAATTTTTCCTTATAGAGCATCTTGCATGAAGTACAACAAAAAAACCTCTCATACTGAGCAAATTTTAGCACTGTTGGCTTGCCTCTCACTGGTCCCTTGCAGTAATCACAAATAACTTTGATATCTTGATTTGTACCTAACTTTACTTTTGAAATAATTTTTTGGTCAGATTGTTTTATTTTTTCTTTACTCCTTTTATCTAATTTTTTCAAATCCAAAATAGGCGTAATAGATTTTATGAAGCCTAGATTCACTAGTCTTCGATATCTTGCCTGGACAGTAGGAGTTGTTACTTTAATTTCTCTTCCAATCTGACGAAAAGACTTTCTGCCATCTTCAATTAACGAGTTCAAAATTGCAGTGTCAACTTCATCAAGATAATGAGGCATGTTCAGTAGTTGGTTGGAACTATATTTAATGATGTGACTTTGCATTTGCAAAATTGTTCTTATACGTTAATTTTTCAAGGAGCTTTTCTTTCTTTGGAATTCCTGTGAATTCTAGCTTTCCGTCAATTACGATACCAGGTGCTGTGAATATTGGATATTTTAGTAAATAATCTGGTTTTTCTGTTATGTCAATAACAGAGTACTCAAATCCTGCTTCGTCAAGCATTTTTTCAACTATACTGCAATTGGCACAGTCTGGAGTTGTAAGTACTTCTATTTTCATTATTTATCACTCATAAATTGTTGTGGATCTTTTTCAAATGCCCACTTACAGCTGGCACAGCAAAAGTAGTATCTTTTACCATCATGTGTTATAGAATCGTGTTTTTCATCAACATCCATTCCACAAACAGGATCTTTCACGGTTTGATCAGCTCCTTTTTCTTCTTTGTTATATACCAACCAATTGGAAATCCAATTAAAGCAATTAGCAAAACAGGAACAACATCATGTGGAATACCATATCCAAATATGTTTTCATGCGCATGTGGACCTATGTGATATTCTACTGGCAGTCCAATCATTGAAACTGCATTATTCCATCCAATGTGTATGATAGTGCTTTCATACCACTGATGACCTCCTGGAAGTCCATTAATGATTAAGAATGAACCTAAAACAATCATCATCCATCCTGTAATGTTTTCAATCTTTATTCTGTTTGTTACAATGGATTTTGTTGCGTTGATTCCTATTATTGCAAGAATTGATAGCAGTATCAAAGGAATCGCTCTTCCAATTCCATGTACTGCACCTAACGATGCTCCAATTTCCAAACTTCCACTTCCAGCAATGTATATCAAAAGCCAGTAAAACATTGGATTTGGGCAACCAACTCCAGCATTTCCAAGCAAAATTCCCATCAAAAAAGATTTTGTGTAATCTCCTCTTTTTTGAATGAACTGTGGCGTTCTAGAATAAGTTGGAAGTTTAATTGAGAACATTTTAAGTTGTGATAAACCAAACACAAATGCAGCAATTCCTGCAACCAAAAACATTAGAAAAGAAACTTGATCCAACGATGCTGATTTTCCAATTGCAGATACTCCAATTCCATAAGATGTTATCATAATTGTAAGACCTGCTCCAAATAACAATGCCATCAAAAGACCTTTTTTGTATCCATGGCCCATGCTCATTGGGACTATGATAAACACCAATGGTAGCGTGCATGGAAGAATTATCATAGATAATCCTGCAAGGTATGCAATAACCAGCCAAGAAGGATATTCTAAGGACTGTCCAGCCCTAACTGCAACATCGCTAGTTAGAGAATAAACTATGCCGAGAATGATAAATGACAGTAAAACAAAGGAAATTAAGACCATTGATTTTTTTGCTTCAATTTGGAGTGACATGTATGGTTATAGATGAACCATATAGATAATCACTGTACTTTACAAATGTAAAACAACGCTTTCCATTTCTTGGTATTAAAGAGTAAAAGTCTAACTTGGGAAATCTTGTTGCTAGATTAATATCAACAAATAGCCGAAGATTCAAACACAATCTTCTAAAGATCATTAGCTTGCCAATAGTTGATCAAATACTTGCTGAAATGCAGCATAAGGCTGTGCCCCTGAAACCATGCCATACCCAATTTTTTCATTTCCTATAAAAAATCCTGGCGTGCCAGCTACACCATAAGATACACCGTCATTCAAGTCATTTTGCACCTCATCCAAATACTTTGCAGATTCAAGGCAAGTGTTGAATGTATCAGTATCTAAACCCAATTCTTCTGCAAATTGTTCAAATGTACTTACGACATTTTGCTTATCAAGATCTTGCCAGAGAATCTGGTTTTCAAATATTTTATTATGATACTCCCAAAACATTCCTTGTTCATCAGCACATTCAGCTGCTATTGCAGCCGGAATAGCATTTTGGTGAATGCTAGGTAGTGGAAAATCTCTATAAACAAATTTTACCTTTCCGGTTTCAATGTAATTTTTTTCTATCAAAGGTAAGGTTTCAGTAAAAAATCTTGCACAAAATGGGCATTGAAAATCAGAAAACTCAACCATTGTAATTGGAGCATTAGGATCACCTTTTACAGGGTCATCATCTAAAGACACTGAAATAATTGTAGATGAGGGATTTGATTGAGGTTGTTTTATTGATGTTTGACCTGTTTCATCGTTTGAGTCATTGTTCGTTTCTGATCCTAAACCAAAACCTGCAAGAAAGGCAGCAACGGTTATTGCAACAATCAAGCCAACAATTAGTTTATTGTAAGTTGATTTTTTAATTGAAATTGATTCGTATGGTGTTTTCTGTATTGGTTTATCCTCTATTTTTTCATCTTCACTCATACTTTACAAATAAAATTGAATATCATTGATATATATTCAATAACCTTTACAATTGTAAAGTACTAGTCTTTAATATCAAAAGGAATTTTGTAAATTAAAAATCGATATGACATTCTATAATTTTGGAATAAATTTGGAAAAAGGCGCATATGCTATTAGAGCAAGATTGCAACGTGATTAAAGGTGGTTAGAAACTGAAATTACCAAGTGATAAAAAACTCATTGCAATAGCAGTTGGAATCTCAGCAATTATTGCTGTGATTACGGTACAATATGGTCTTGAGATTCAATCCTTAACTCCTCACACTTTTTCTAGTCCAATTAACTGGAGACACATACATGGATTAGGAATTGATCCTATTGACCGTACCATTTTGTATATCGCAACACATGGGGATTTTTATCATAGCCATGACGGTGCTCCACCATTCAAGGTAGACATTGTACGAGCTGATTATATGGCATTTAATGCACCAACAACGGCGGGTATTCCACTTTATGCAAGTGGCCATCCCGCATCAGGTGGAAATACTGGTTTGATGAAAAGTATTAATGGTGGGCAAAGCTGGGAAAGTGTTTCCAAAGTTTTAGAACCACCAGTAGATTTTCATGCAATGTCAGTAAGCAAAAGTGATCCTAACATAATCATAGGATTTGACAGTGCTGGTCGTGGCTTGTTTAAGACTGTGGATGCTGGCAAGACATGGGAAACATTACAATACCCAGACTACATTTCAGCTCTTACAATATCTCCAATTGATTCTCAGCTAGTGTTTACTGGTACTGAAAAGGGAATATTTCAGTCAAGTGATGGTGCTAAAAGCTGGATTCTGCTTGATGAATACAAAGGAATTACTATACTTGCGCTAACATTTGATGAAAACGCAACTCTGTATGCATCAAATCAGTTTGGTCTTTCAAGATCTTCAGATTTGGGGAAAAGTTGGGAAAACCTTAGTGATCCAGGCCTAACAATAACCAGTATTGTAGTAGACGCACAAAACAAAATAATCTATGTGGCAGGCTATTCTCCAGATGGTTATCAAGAAGTCTACAGAAGCAAAGACGATACAAAGAGTTGGGACATCATAGGAACTAATAAAGGGTTATAGAAGATTCAGAAACAAATCTTTTTTGATTGTATAATCCTGTCGAGATTACCCACTGCATCTTTACTCTCGTTCCAATTTAGCTAAATCCCTTTACAATATGAAACTGGGAGCATTTTTGATCTAGCTTATGAAGTTCACAAATTGTATTTAAAAGGAAGTTGAAGTTGATATCAGTTGAAGTATTATTGTTTTCTATTTTTTGGATTATCCGTAGTATGGAATGTCCTAGCTGTTGTCAAAGTAAAAAGCAAATCTAATGAAAATGACTGACCTCTCAACTAATGAAAAAATGATTCTAATACAATATGCTATAAAAAAATATGAAAATGAAGAGGTTCTAATTGAAAAATTAAAGAAAGTACTTTCAGAAAAAGACATTCAACGAGGTATTGATACTCTTATTGGAACTCAAAAAGTAAGGAGAATTGGCCCTGAAGTTTTGGAAAACAACGAAAGCCATACTGAACTACCTCAACTACCAGAAAACCTAAAACCGTTGTTATATCAATTATGAAAATAATTTTTCTAAAATCCACGAAGACCTTCGGGTCTAACAGCTTCTGGATGTTGTTTCATCCATGAAATCTTTTCTAACATTGATTGCTTGTCTTGTGGAAAGGTTCCTTTGATA
>JBQTHA010000108.1:0-2937 GCA_052390375.1 Nitrosopumilaceae archaeon | reverse complement strand
ATATTATAACAATCACAAAACCTAATGAATCTTGCAGCTTTATTTGAAGAGTCAATATCAAGTGCACCAGCTAATGAAATTGGTTGGTTTGCAACAATTCCAACTGTTCTACCGTTTAATCTTCCATATCCTACTACGATATTTGGTGCAAATAACTCGTGAATTTCAAAAAATGTGTTATTATCTAAAATTGAATGAATGATTTCTTTCATATCATAAGGCTGGAGAGAGTTCTCTGGAATTACATTTATCAAATTATGATCCAGTCTATTTGGATCATCATCGGTTTGAATTACAGGAGGCTCTTGTGTGTTATTTTGTGGAAGGTAAGATAGAAGATTTTTGATATAGTCCATACAATCATATTCATTTTTTGCTACAAAATGAGAAACCCCACTCTTTGTTGCATGAGTCATTGCACCACCTAATTCATCAGTTGAGACTTCCTCCGCAAGAACAGTCTTTACGACATCTGGTCCTGTTACAAACATTGAAGCAGCTTTATCAACCATAATTACAAAATCAGTCATTGCTGGAGAGTATACTGCGCCGCCTGCAGATGGTCCAATACTTGCAGTAATTTGTGGAACTACTCCAGATGCTAATTCATTGTGATAAAAAATATCAGCAAAACCATCTAAGCTTAAAATACCTTCTTGGATTCTTGCACCACCGGAATCAGCAATTCCGATGATAGGACAACCAACGCGTAAAGCATGATCCATGAGTTTAGTAATTTTTTTTGCTCCCATTTGACTAAGCGTTCCACCAAGAACTGTAAAATCGTACGCAAAAACAAAAACTCGTCTCCCGTTTATTTTACCATAGCCAGTAATGATTGCATCACCAAAAAATTTCTTTTTTTGCATTTCATATTCATGATAATGATGTGTTGTAAGTTTGTCTAGCTCAACAAAACTTCCCTCATCTAATAAAAGATCAATTCTTTCTCTTCCAGTTAGTTTTCCTTTCTCATGCTGAGCTAATATTCTGTCTTGTCCACCTGCATGTTCTGCTATCTTATTTTTTTTTAAAAACTCTTCAATTTTATCAGAATGCATGCCCAGCGATCTGAAACATGCTTTTACATATATTAAGTTTAGATTTTATACTAGAAATTAGAATCATCGTTCCTTTTACTGTTCTAGCTTTTTGGGTTTGAACTTAACAGAAATACATTTATCCAAAGTTGCGAAAAAATACTTGGATGGTTCTAGACAATAAAGGAATAGTTACTTACACCCAATTTCTTAGAGAAGATCTTGTTATCCTCCGATTTGTTCCCGAGAATGGTATCATGCCAGAGTATAGGACAGGTCAATTTCTGACCATAGGTGTGCCAATACCTACTGAAAATTTTAAGACTGTTCGCAGAGCTTATTCAATTGCTTCGCATCCTGAAAACAGAAAGTATTTTGAATTTGTAATTAGATGGGTTCGAAAGCCGTTACCTGGTCGTGTTACAACCCAGTTATTCTATGCAAGTGAAGGAGATCAGATATTTTGGGGAAATCCAACAGGAAATGCTTTAGCAATTAGCAATACATTACCTAATGGCGAACCAGATAAACGAAGAATAGTTTGTGTTGGAGGCGGTACTGGGATTGCGCCATTTGTTGCTTATGCTCAACATCTACATGCTATAGGTGATAAAAGAGAGATCATAATTCTTCATGGTGCAAGTTATGTAGATGAGCTAAGTTACAAAGGACTTTTCACCAAACTAGATGATGAAAGTATTGATAGAGGAAAAGATAAGTGGAATTTCAAATATAGGGCTGCTATCAGTAGGCCAAAAGAATGGTTTAACAGATCTTGGAAAGGTCAAACAGGAAGAGTAGAGGCATTCTTTAAACCAAAACCTGGTGGATTATCCCCAATAGAGGAACTAGTTGGAGAAGAACTTACCAAAGATAACACAATTATCTACATTTGCGGATATCAAGGAACAATTGATGGAGTAATGGATTTTGTCAAACCAAAAGGCTTTGTCACAGAACATGATAAACGTGAAGATGGAAGCTATGAAGTAAAATACGAATCATACGGTTAATCATTTTTTAAAGAAATAAAAGTAATTTATTTGTAGTTTCGAAAGTTATAGATTATTTTTAGTCTGATGTTTTTTTTGGATTATTCACAGGTACAGAAACAATCTTTTCCACTACAGCCTTTGTTAACTCTTCAATAATTTTGATTTTTTTCTCATCAGTTTCTCCTAACATTTGCAAGGCTTTTTCTAATTCTTTTTTTCTTAACGAATCTACGCTGACAGCTACATCTTTAACTAAAGGTTCTGCGTCAAGTCGTTTCATTGTTGCCTCAATAATTGGAACTTCTTTACTAATCATTTCTTCTACAGCAGGAACTTTAGCTTTTCTAGCTTGTGCATCTTCTTCATACATCTCAGAAACTTGATCTCTAAACATCAATTTAATTCCAGGAAATGTAGAAACTTTCTCATCAACCGCTCTGGGATCTGATATATCTAATATCATTGTTCCTTTCGTTTTATTTTCCATAACCACTTTTACTTTCTCATAAGTAATTATGAAATAATCTGCGGTAGTTGCAATAAAGATTATGTCAAACTTGTCAAATGATAATAATACGTCTTCAAATTTTATTGGCTTTCCACCAAGTATTTTAGAAAAGCCTGTGGCACGCTCAATGGTCTTGCTGGAAATCTCAAATGCGTATTTTTTCTTGTTAAGAGATCTAGCAACCATGGTTGCAGTTTCGCCTGTGCCTATGATCAGAACACGTTTCTTTCCATCTAAACCTGCATGCGTTTCTGCAATTTTGACAGCGATCTCACCAATTGACGTTACTCCCTTGCTAATTCCAGTAGAATCTCTGATACGAGTTGCAACTCGTATAGAACTGTCAAATAATTTATTCAATATTCTGCCGGATACATTAGATTGTTTTGCACTT
>JBQTHA010000107.1:0-3707 GCA_052390375.1 Nitrosopumilaceae archaeon | reverse complement strand
TTCAGTTAAAACAGATCGTAATTCACTTTCCACGGTTTCATTTATTATTAATGAGGTAGAATCTATGTGGTAAGGTGTAGTTTTTTCGATTAGTGATTTTTGTTCAGAACGTATTTGTTCAACTTTTAATTCTACAAGATGTTTTAGATTTTTGAAATTTTCTAGTTGATTCTCATAAGAAGTTTGACCATTTTTCCATATCATTTTTTGTGAAACCTGAAAAGTTTTTCCTTGGAATTCTTGTTTTATAGATTCCAACAATGTCGTATCCTTGTTATTCAGATATTCTAAACAGACTTCATGTATTGATTCATCAATCAAGTCATGAAAAATTTTTTCTCGGTTTTCAATAGTGTCATCTCGTTCTACAAGTTCAAATTTTGCTACTTGATCAAGACAATACATATCAGATAATCTAGGAACTGGCAATATTTTATGTGAAAGTGCTCTTGTTCTTTCAGATTCTCCTACAAGTAACTCTAGTCCATGAATTCCAATTCGTACACTCACCCCTCTTTCTTGATTAATTTCATGACTTTTTCTTGCCTTTTGAATAATAGTTGAGAGAGTTTTCAATATGGGAGAAATTATGAATGATTTGGAGATATTTGCTTCTTGAAGAATAATTAACATTTCATTTTCTATTGATTTTGGATAATGTGTATGAATATGGCTTTTGAGCCTATCATACAAAGGCTCAATCACCTTTCCAGAATGAGTATAATCAATGGGGTTGGCAGTTGCAAAAAGGGAAGTTTTTGGTTCGAAGATTACAGGATATGAACCGGTGGTAAATCGACCTTCTTGTAATACAGAGAGTAGAGATACTTGTTTTCTAGGATCAAGTACTGGCAGTTCGTCAATGCAAAAAATTCCATGTTTTGCTTGCATAAGCTGACCAGGAGAATAGGAATCAATTTTGTACATTTCTATTCCTTTTTTTGCAACCTTTACTGCGTCTATGTAACCAACTAGATCTTTTACAGAAATATCTGGAGTAGCAAGAACATACTTGTATCTATTTTTTCCCTCTACCCATTCTATTTGAGTTTCTTGTTTATTGTCACGTATTTTGTCAGCACTTTCAGGACTAACATAAAATTTTGGACTTAAATTATTTGGTTCTTTATCATCTAACAAGGATACCAATTCATTTTCAGGTAAATCCATTGGACAGTCATTTGTAATACTATTTTTAATTACAGGAATTGGAGATAAAAGATTCTTTGAGATTGTTTCAACAATCTTAGTTTTTGCTTGACCAATTTGTCCAACCAGAAATATATCATGACAAGAGAGTATTGCTCTGTCCAATGCAGGTATTACGTCATCCTCAAAACCTACTATTCCAGGATATTTTGGTTTACCCGAGTTTATCAGCGAGATTAAATTTCTTCGAAGTTGTTGTTTTACACCAACTAATTTGTAATTAATAGCTAAAAGATCTCCTAGGGTTTTGATATCTTTATAATCTTCAGGCAATCCAGATTGGATTTCTGTATATTTTGGTAGAGAGTTGTAGCTTTGTGCTACAATGTTTGATGTCTCTGACATAAATTACATTTATGCTCTTATCATTTATACCATTTACTGAAATTATGATTGAATTTATGAGAAGAGTAGTTTTTTCATGCCAAAATTCTTAGCATGGTTTTTATCTTGGTAATTTTGAATCTTGCATACTTGACCGCAAATGAATATCAGCATATTGTTAGAATTGTGGGAAATGATATTCCCGGAGCTAAAAAAATCATAACAGGTCTTACTCAAATTAGAGGCATAGGCTATAACTTTGCATATGCAATCATCGATTCTTTAAAAATTCCCTCAAATGGTAATATTGGTAATCTTACCGAATCTCAAGTTCAATCAATTGAAAAGATAATCAAGGATCCAAATTCAGCAAATTTTCCATCCTGGTTTCTCAATAGACGAAAAGACGTTGAAACTGGACAGACAATACATATGATTACATCTGATATTGCACTTACAGTTAGAAATGATATTGAAAGAGAGAAGGGAATCTACAGCTGGAGAGGTTATCGTCATATGTATGGCTTGAAAGTTAGAGGACAATGTACGCGTACCTCTGGCCGAAAAGGTGGAGCTGTAGGGGTTCAGAAAGGTGGAAAAGTGTTACCAGCAGGTGCTCCTGGTGCTCCAGGTGCAGAAGCAGCTCCAGCTGAAGGAGTAGTTCCAGCTGAAGGAGCAGCACCAGCTGCAGGTAAGGGTACAGCACCAGCTGCAGGTAAGGAAACACCAAAAGAAACTAAGGGTGGAGCAAAAAAATAGGTGAATTAAATGGGAGACCCAAAAAATCCACGAAGAGTTTGGAAGAAACCAAGAAATCCTCTTAATTACGATCTTAAAATGGAAGAATTGAAAACATTAGGAACTTTTGGATTAAAAACAAAACGAGAGTTATGGAAAGCACATACAGAACTTTCTAGACTAAGACATCAAGCACGCTCTTTACTTGCTCTTAGACAAGAGATCAGAGAGAGAAAAGAACCAATATTGATGAAATCATTATCTAAAGTTGGACTAGTAGAGGAGACTTCAACTCTGGATGATGTGTTAAACCTTCAGGTAACGGATTTGTTATCCCGTAGATTACAAACAGTTGTACAAAAGAAATTTTCTTTTAAAACACCTTATCAAGCAAGACAGGCAGTAGTACATGGTCATATTATGATTGGGGATAGAATAGTAAGTGTACCATCGTATTCTGTTGGAATGGATGAAGAACACCAGATTCATTTAGCTCCAGGCTCATCATTAGGAAAACTATTGGAACAACATGAAAAAGTAAAAATCGAAGAACCCCACCTTGACCAACCAGAACTTGAGACCCCTTCAGAAGAATCAACGTATACTAATACTTCAACTGTTGAATCACAAGATTAAGCTTATCTGTAAATATTTCAATTACTAGGTAGAAATGATATGTGTTCAATAATTGGTTACTATGGTAAGGGGTCTGCTGCCCCAATTTTGGTAAAGGGACTAAAACGGATGGAATATCGTGGTTATGATAGCGTAGGGGTAGCTACAAAATCGGACCACACGATAGAAGTCAGAAAAGGCGTTGGAAAAGTAACTGAGGTAAATGATTCTGTAAATCTGGATAAACTTCCTGGAAATATTGGAATAGGTCACACTAGATGGGCAACGCATGGTAAGGTAACTAAGGTAAATGCACATCCACATCCAAGCAATTCAGGAAAAATTGTAATTGTACATAATGGAATTATAGAGAATTTTAATGAATTAAAAGAAGATTTACAAAAAAATGGCTTTACCTTCATTAGTGAAACAGATACTGAGGTAATTGCAAATCTATTACAACAAAACTACGATCAAACTTCTGATGTTAAAAAAGCAATCATGAATACAGTTTCAAAATTAAAAGGGCATTATGCTTTTGTTGCAATGTTTGAAAATGGAATACTTGCAGCTGCTAGATATCATGAACCAATGATAATAGGGATTGGAAAAAATGATTATTTTTTATCAAGCGATGTTTTGGGATTTATAGAACATACTGATGATGCTATTTACATTGATAATGGGAATTTAGTATTCATAGATTCTTCTGGCATACAGATTAGTGATTTTGACGGAAAGCCTGTTAAACATCAGGTCACAAAAGTTTCAAAAGAATTTGCAGATGCTTACAAAGGAGATTATGCACATTTTACATTAAA
>JBQTHA010000106.1:0-4833 GCA_052390375.1 Nitrosopumilaceae archaeon | reverse complement strand
CGTGTCATCGTCGCCTCTATGATTGGAACTTCTTTGCTGATCAGTTTTTCTACAGCATGAACCTCTTCATTTCTAGCCCTCAAAGCTCGTTCCTCCATCTCAATAATTTGATCTCTAAACATTAATTTAGTTGCAGGAAATGAAGAAACTCTCTCATCAACCGCTCTGGGATCTGATATATCTAATATCATTGTCCCTTTCTTTTTATTTTGCATAACCATTTTTAATTTATCATAATTAATCAAGAAATAATCTGCAGTAGTTGCAACAAAGACTATGTCAAACTTATCAAATCCTGATAAAACATCTTCAAATTGTACTGGTTTGCCACCAAGTATTTTAGAAAAACCAGTGGCTCGTTCAATAGTCAGACTGGTAACATCAAATGGAATATTTTTTTTATTAAGAGATGTAGCAACCATCGCTGCTGTCTCACCTGTGCCTATAAGTAGGACATGTTTTCCAGATATTCCTGTTTTTTCTTCTACGGTTTTGATAGCGATATCACCAATGGATATTGTTCCTTTACTAATTCCAGTAGAATCCCTAATCCGAGATACAATTCGTATAGAAGTATCAAACAATTTATCCAATACTTTACCAGCTGTTTTAGCTTGTTTAGCATTTGAAATTGATTCTTTTATTTCATCGAGGATCTCTTCTCGTCCTACAACTATTGAGTCTAAACCAGTAGCCAGTCTTAACAGATGAAGGTAAACATCTGCATTTCTATACACTTCAAGAGTTTGATCAAAGTGATCCAAGTCATATGTATCTAATTCTGTTAGTGATTCCCATGTTTTTTTAATTCGATTTATAGTAAGATTTTTTCCTTCACTTCTTCTTGCATCTGGTACATCTCCTTTTTCTAGATTGACCACCATAAATACTTCAATTCGGAAAGCATTTTGAATGATTAAACATTCTGAAACATCAGAAATTTTCTTAAACGTTTCACATGCAGCTGTGAGATCTTTGAATGAAAAGCTTCCTATTTTATGAATAGGAATATTTTTGAAAGTAATTCTTGCGTTAATGATATCAAAGTTATTTTCACCCATTCGCATCACTATTTATTCCCGAAGTTTGGCTCTTCCACCTTTTGCTGTACGAAAAACATTCATTCCTATATTATAATTCTCATATAGATAATCAAGAGTTTTTAGATCTTCTTCTGCTTGATTAATTTCTTGAGCACTTGCATTTGGATCACTTCTTAAGCGTAAAAGTCTTTGTTGGGTTTCTTCTTTCTGAGTTTTAATTCCAATTTCGTAGTTTGAAGTTCCATCATATTCTGGACTGAGTATATGTTCTGGCTTGTATGGCGGAATTTGATCTGTTGGAATCTCTACCAATCTTGAAATTTCTTGTTCTTCATCTTGTGAAAGTATGGTTCTTTTGGGAGCTCGGCCAAGTTTATCTAGCCAAAATTCTGGCTCACCCATCTCTCTTCTAAAAATTTGTTCCGCTCCACGATTATGAGTAAACGAGTTACCTGGGTCTGTAACTACTACTTGTGCAGCTGCTGCTTCATATTCTTTTTCTGCTTCTGCTTCGGCAGCTGCTTTTGCTGCTGCTAATCTAGCAGATGCTGCTTTTGCTTGAGCTTCTGCAATAGCTGCTACTTCTGCTGCAGTTAATGCACTTTCTGATGCTTCAACTTTTGAGTTTTCTCTAGGAGTTTCCATTGTTTGAGTTTCTGCCTTTGATTTACTCTTAGTACCCTTGGGTCTTCCACGCTTCTTTTTTGGTTCTTCTCCCATACTACCCTCAGACATTATCATTACCTAAATCATGTTAAATTTTAAGGTTTTAGCATATTTTTTGGAAATGATTGCGATCAAGAATATTAGTTATTTTTTGAAAATATTATACTGTTCTTTCTATTTCTCGTGCAGTATGATTTGTGATATCTTTGTGTATGAGAGCATGGGATTCTTGTTTAAATGTTAAATCACATCTGTAACATTTCCAGCCTAATGCGCTCATCATACTCATTATACAGAATTTACATATAACATTCACGTAGAAATGATCAGTATGATCTAAATACTAAAAAAAGAAATAATTTACAATTGAAACTGTCGTCAAAGACTACCGTTTTTGGCCTTAAGTTTCAATTTTAAGATTTAATAGAGGAAATTTCTTTTTTACAGAAATCTGATAAGAAATAAAAGGATCTTCAGTCTCATTACATTTTTTACAGATACATAATTGAGAAACTTCCTCAAGATTACAATCTTCGCTATATTCACATTGGGAGCATCCAGCGGATGCCCCACAAACAATACATTTGAGTTCTTTTATCTCAGCACATTTTTCATGTTTAACTCCTAATCCTTGAGCCCAAAGTCCAATCTCATTGGCTTCAATTTTCTTGTTGCATACAATACAGGTTCCAGGAAATTTCATTGAGATTTTACGCCAGCTCATGCTAACCTTTCAATCTCCTTTTCTATAATATCGCTAAAGTTTTCTTCCAAGTCCAAATTCATTTTTTTATTCTTAATACAAAATAGTATGTAGGGAAAATAAAGAGTACCAAAAGTACTTCTTGATATATGCATGTTTTTAGCAAGAATTGTGGCCAATTCCTTGATACTTTTACCATCCCAACGAAGTCGATTGAGAAGAGGCCATGATAAATTATATTGTGAATATCTCACTGAGGAATCTTTCTGATACAACCCAATCAAGATTTCATCAAGATATCGTAATAACCTCCATTGTTGCGTTCTCATAATCCTACCAAACAACATATCTGCTTGAGAAAGAACTTGCAACATCTTATCCAGCTCACTTTTTGAAATGCTGCTTGTAATAACACTGGAGTAAAAAGCGTTAATTTTTTCACGAGGGTCAATACGAAGTGAATAAAGGACGCTTCGAGCTTCATCGATTGAATTTGCCTTGAAAAATGCATTGACCCCAGATTCAACATCCAAACTTTCAAAAGACTTTTCAGTGGCAGGCTCAAATCCTGTTACAATAGCTTGTGCTGAGTTTATCATTGATCTTAGATCACCTCTAGATTCGCTGATGATTTTAATTAAAGAGCCTGGGCTAAGTTTTGCATTTTCTTTTTTTAGAATTTTTTTTAGAAACAATTGTAATAGCCTAGGAGGTAAAGGACGTAGATGAATTGTCTTGACTACTTTTTTGATACTTTTCATTTTAGTAGAAAGATCAGAGTTTGCAGCTAAAATTATTGGAACTGTGGGCTCTTTTAGAATTTTAATAAGGGCCTCAGCTCCTCCGTAATCTGATCTGCCATAAATTCCATCTACCTCATCTACAAAAATCATTGGACTGCCAAGTATGCTGGTATTACCAAGAATTGGATTAAGAATTTCTTCAATACGATTTTTATTTCTAACGTCACTTGCGTTAAGACTAATCATATCATAACCAAACTGCTTTGCAGCAAGATTTGCAAGGGTAGTTTTTCCTATTCCAGGTGGTCCAACAAGTAATAATGGTTTAGTACCTTTTTTCCATTTTCCAAACCATTCCACAAATGAGGCACGTGCGTCCTCATTTCCCATCATATCAATTATGCTTTGAGGTCTATGTTTTTCTGACCACATCAAGATGCATCACTTTGGAAGATTCTCATAAAGAGTGGACCAAATGTTTGCCTTCTGTAAACGATTATACCAAAATTGATTATAATGCTCAACAGTAAGAAAGAGAAATTCCAAAAATTCTTTGTGTGAAAATTTATCTGGTAGAAGTTCAAGTGCTAAACGTGCATCACTGAGATATAGATTGCTTTTTTCCATTGTTAACTCAAATCCTTTTTTTACATCATTTGTAAGAAGAGAATAATAAAGAGGCCATGAAGGAATTTTGACAAATTTATTTTTGATAGTGTCCTCTATCTCATTTCCACATCCTACACATTCAGCTGCTCGAGCCATTCCTAGATAGAAAATTTCTCCAAGAGGTCTTTTTGCAAGTGCCATATTTCTTCCAGCAGTTCCCATAACTGCTCGGTATTTTTTATAACATTGATTCATTTCTTCTTCTGTGATAGTAAGAGGTTTTGTTTTTAGTTTAGTGTCAATATACTGGCCTAATCTTGCATCCTTGAAACCATCTTCAAATTCTTTGAGAACCTCCTCACCTCCTTTTGAAATCTTATCTCTAGCAAGTTTCAAAATGTAAGGGTTCATCAACTTATAGTCATCGAGATAATCCAAGTCTTCATCTTTGTCTACAATCCTATCCATAGGCTCACTTAGATCAATTGCGATGATATGACCATCCACCATGTTTTGACGCATTTGAGGATCATTGGTTCCTGAAAATTCTGCAGCTGCATCATAAAGTGCATTAAAAACAGGGAAGGTCATTTTTACAAAATTTGAGTTTAGTATTCGCAAAACACGATCTTTGAGTATCTCGCGATCTTCAAGTTTAGATTTAATTCCATCAATTTGGGATTCTTGTAAAATGATTTCTGTAGAACCTACTTCTTTTGCAAATTTTTGTTGTGTAGTATTTGGGGAAGGATCTGCTTTAATTTCTCTTAGTAAATCGTCAGTAAACCGTTCTGCAAAATTTGGAAATTCATTTTCAGCTTCTTCTTTGTATTTATTAAAAAGCTTGAAACCTTGTGATTTAAACAATCCTTGTTTAATGATTTGTTTTCCTGATTTAGTAGACATTAACGCGTCTTTGCTAACAACAGATTGATCCTTGCTACTCACACACGCTCAACTCCAGCCTAGTTATTTATGCTTTCAAGTAATTTTTTATTCTTTCACTTAAATTACGAAAAAAATTGAAATGTAATATGGAAGTTATTGAAATCCTCAAAGAAGCCTCAAA
>JBQTHA010000105.1:0-4527 GCA_052390375.1 Nitrosopumilaceae archaeon | reverse complement strand
CTCATCTTGTATAGTCACATCATTTTGTGCAAAAGCAAAATCAATTAATGAACTGCTGAAAATGATAAACACAAAAAACATCCAGAGGATTTTAGGTATTGTCAAAGCAGATATTAGCCAAATTACTATGAGAAATATATAATCACTTTGGAGCAATTTTTGAATAAATATATCTTGGGCTTCTGTACAAATAATTCTACTTGATTCTAAAGTTGCCAAAAAGCAAAGTTGTATTGTTGATGGTAATTATTCTGGTTATAGCAGCTGCTTTTTCCGTTAGTGTTTTAGCTGATTCCTCTTCAATACCAGAATGGGTAAAAAATAATGCCAAGTGGTGGTCTGAAGGTTCCATTAGTGAAGGAGAGTATCTAAAATCATTAGAGTATCTAATTTCAAAAGAAATAATCAATATTCCACAGAAAATCGAAGTGACTGCTGCAAAAACAGCTTTAAGTGATTATGAGCGTGCTCAATTTTTTGTTGCTCATTTTTCTAATGGATTAATTGAAAAACCATTCACCGTGAATACCTTTTCTAAATTTGAATCTACTAGCTCGCATGTCAGTGGAACAGAGCTATACAAAGTTCCGATGTACTATTTTAAGGACAAACCAGAATTTTTCTTAGAAGGACTACCTAGTGTGGATAAAATGGATTTGTACAGAGGAATTGATAGATGGATGACAGAGAGTACGGCTCTTTCTCCTTTTGATGTAGATATTGATGTGATTAGTGGAGATAGTACTGTTATTCAAACATGGTCTTATACAAACTGTCAGCCAATCGCTTACGGTACATACCTGCAAGATATAATCAACTTTTATCAATATTCAGGGCAAGAAAAATCAGAAATAAGAGACCGCGTTGCTTTTTCCTGCACATCTGTATTATTAGAAGTTCCTTAGAATAATTTTTTGGCTACTTGTATAATTGTGCCAATGGAATTTTTGTGAGTTAAAATCCCAGTCACAATTACTGTTGAATATCAGGAACAGGTTTTTATTTAGTTTTTTTATTATTCTTGTAAATGACTATTAAAACAAGTGCCTATCTTTTTCTTGTTTTTGTTATGACAGCAGGAATGTCTACTATACCTTTAGCATTTGCAGATGATATAGTGATACCACCAGGAACTTCAGTGCCAGGTTGTGAGAAAACAAATGAATGTTTCATTCCAGCCACAATTACTATTACCGAACGTGATGAATTAACATGGATTAACGAAGATACCACAGTTCATACAGTTACAAGTGGAACTCCGGCTGATGGGCCAGATGGAATATTTGACAGCAGTATGCTTATGGCAGGTAAAACATTCTCTTACACATTTGAGGTTCCAAGAGAATACAATTATTTCTGTGTCATTCATCCATGGATGGTGGGAATTGTAATTGTTGAAGCTGATGCTGAAAAAGAAGTCATAGAACACCCAAGAATCGGAGACTTTGAAAATCTAATTCTTGATCTTACTCATGGAACAGCTTTAGCAGGTGAAGAGTTGACAATCGATCTCAAATTTACTGATTCACTTGGAAATGATGCGACCCATGTTAACTATGACATAAAGGCAACTCAAGATGGAAACGTTATTCTTGATGAATCTGGAGTGTATAATGCTGATGGCGAAGGTCATCATGTAACAATGCCAGTGTCTTCTGATGTATCAGATGACTCTCCGGTAGATGTAGAAGTTACATTCCAAGGATTTGGAGATGAAGAGCCATTTACTGGTCCGATTGGAGAGGTAGCTACAAGACAAGTTGTGCCAGAGTTTGGAACTATTGCAATGTTGATACTGACTATCTCAATAAGCATCATAGCAATTAGTACAAAGACAAGAATAATTCAAAAATTCTAGAATTTTCTTTTTTTTATTTTTCAAAATATTCTATGATACTTTACAGAGTAATTTGCTCTAGGATATACTTTACAGCTTCTTTAGGTGAATCAACTCCAACGATTTTGACTTTATTTCTATGATCCAAATACTGGTCTGCATATTTTGCTGCAACATCTCCTGAATTTTTCAAAGCAGCTATTGGTTTTTTGTGTACATATGATGCGCAAACTTCTGTAAGAGTTCCTGAGCCTCCGCCGATTACTATTACACCGTCTGCAGAAAGTGCAGTAAGAAAGTCTCGAGTATGCCCCATTCCTGTAGGAATTACTATGTCACAATATTCATTTGCAGCAGATGCTTTATCATGAGGAATTATTCCAATTGAGAGTCCACCTGCATCGTGTGCTCCGTGTGATGCTGCCTTCATTACACCGCCAAGGCCTCCTGAGATTAAAATGGCACCTGACTTTGCGATCTCAGCGCCGGTTTCATATGCGAGTTTTTCATGAAGAGGGGTACAGCCTTCATCATCATGTCCAATTACCAAAATCTGATACTTTTTTGTCAATACTAGTTTGTTTTGATAGTCCGTATCAAATATCTTTTCAAATCAGGTTCTGTCAAGTTGTGGGCTCAAGTGGTCTAAAAGTTTGACCTGTAAACTTTCGGCTCAGGAGCAAAATCGACATATTTTCTTTAAAACTTTGGGATCTTTTATTAGGTACCGAAAAATAATAGAATCTGATATGACATTAATTATGGGTGCTAACTGTCAAGATGGTGCAGTTCTAGTCGGAGATAAAAAAATCACATTAGGTAATGGAACCGATTTTACTTTTGCAGAAAAAATCTTTTCACCATATTCAAACGTAGTTGTAGGTTCGTCTGGATATGGTGGTTTGTATCGTTCATTTCAAGCCAGATTGAAGCAGGGGGTTGAGGAGTTAACAGAAAAAAATAAGGGCAAAGAAGTTGATTGGCAAGAACAACTTATCTTACTTGTTGAACAAGTGATTAGACAAATGGGTATAGATTTTGGTCAAGAGATAATCTATAATAACTTTCAAGTATTTTTGGCATCTAGAATTATTGATAAACCTGAATTAATAATGGTTGGTGGAATTGCCATCCCCCAACCAATTACTACCTACGAATCTATTGGACATGGCGATCCCTATTCATCAGTTTTATTGAAGACATTATGGAGTAAGTATGCTAAATCAATGACAATGCAAATGTTTGCAAAAATAGCATGTCTAGCAATTAAATATGTCCAAGATCTTAAACTTGATTTCTCAGTTGGAATTGATTTAGAGCATGATGATTACCCACAAGTGTGGTATATTCCTAAAATTCCAGATTATGCAATGGAACAATGGAGGCAATCAGATTCCGAAGAAAAAACTAAAAGAATCTTGAAACCTTTTGAAATTAAAGAATTATCAAAAATAGAAGTTCAAATGTTAATGAATTACGGTACTTCTAATATTTTGAATATAAAATCAGCAATAGAAAATGTTAAGTTTTAGGTTTTAAAGTAATATTCTTTCCTCTAATTTCTGCCTCTAATTCCTGTCCTACTCTCCAACCCGCTTGTTTTATCATATCAGGTGGTATCACAACAGTCCATTTTGGGTAATAAGTATTCCCAACCATTCTTGATAACTGTCTTTGTAATTTCATATATGCTGTTTACTTTTAGGTTCCTAATAAAGATAGGTACCTACTATATTAGGTACCTAAATGTTTATATTAGTAGGTACCTAATAGATAACATGGAAAAAACAAATCCACGACAACAAAGAGGCGAAGAGATTGCGAATAAACAGAATCAAATTACAAGAATTGATGGATTTACTTACAAGGTAAATTCTCAAACCACAAACAAGATTTATGATGTAATAAAAACAGAATTAGGATGGATTTGTTCTTGTCCTGACCATAATTTCAGAAAAATTTGTTGTAAACATATCCATGCATGTGAGTTCAGTCTAAAGATAAGAGAACAGGTTAAGAATGAAATAACAATAGAGCCTATCGAGATTTCTTCATGTCCTAGATGTACCTCAAATGACATAGTAAAACATGGAATTAGATATAACAAATCAGGCAATATTCAAAGATACTCCTGCCTAGATTGTAGCAAGTGGTTTTCATTCAATATAGGTTTTGAGAAAATGAAGTCAAATCCTCAAGCCATAACCTCAGCACTACAACTTTACTTTACAGGGGAATCATTAAGGAACGTTCAGAAATTCTTACGATTACAAGGTGTAGAAGTATCCCACCAAACAATATACAATTGGATTAATAAATACACAAATCTTATGGAGAAATATCTCGAAAAAATAACTCCCCATGTTAGTGATAAGTGGAGAGCCGATGAAGTATTTACCAAAGTAAAAGGAAATCCCAGATACCTTTTTGCATTGATGGATGATGAAACAAGATTCTGGATTGCAAAAGAAATGTCAGACAAGAAACATGGATTTGACGCAAGAGGTTTATTTGCTAAAGGTCGGGAGGTAACAGGAAAGAAACCTAAAGTTTTGGTTACTGATGGATTACATTCCTTTGGCGTAGCATTTAGAAAAGAATATTGGACTATCAAATCCCCTAGATCCGTTCATGTAAAAAATATCACTTTGAAAGGTGAGAAAAATAATAATACAATGGACAGATTGAAT
>JBQTHA010000104.1:0-1645 GCA_052390375.1 Nitrosopumilaceae archaeon | reverse complement strand
AGGTTGAAACTCCTGCCTTTGTTCCTGTAATTCATCCTGTCAAACAAACCATACCAACGAAAAAAATTAGCGAGATGGGTTTTAGTTTGGTTATTACTAATGCGTACATTACACGTAATCGTTTTGGGGATGAAGCAATAAAGCGTGGAATACATAAAATCATAGACTTTGATGGGGCGGTTATGACTGATTCAGGTGGCTATCAAGTTTTAGAATATGGTGATGTCGATGTTTCTCCAGATGTAATGGCAGAATATGAAACTAAAATTGGTACGGATATTGCGATCCCCCTTGACAAACCAACAGGTTATGGATTACCAAAAAAGAAAGCAAAATTGTTTGTTGAACATACTTTGAGGGTTTCAGAACAAACTTTAAAGAAACATACTGATGGTGGACCGATTTGGGTGGGTCCAATTCAAGGAGGCGAACATATGGACCTAGTAAGAAAATCTACCAAATCCCTAGTAGATTATGGATTCAAAATGCTAGCTTTAGGAAGCCCTGTGGAATTTATGGAATCATATGAATACAAATTACTAGCAAATATGATAATTTCTGCAAAAAAACAAATTCCTACCGCAATACCACTACATCTTTTTGGAGCAGGTCACCCTCTTACTATTCCTCTTGCAGTTGCTTTAGGTTGTGATACATTTGATTCAGCCTCTTACATGTTATACGCAAAATATGACAGATACATTACAGAAGATCGCACAATGCATTTATCTAAAATTCCAAGTTTTTCTTGTCTTTGTGAAGTTTGTTCCAAATTCAATCCAAAAGAATTGTTCGCATTGAATAAAGATGAAAAAATAAACAAAATTGCGCTTCATAATCTCTATGCTATAAAATCTGAAGTTGATAGAGTAAAGGAAGCTATTCACGAAGGAAGACTATGGGAATATGTCATCAAAAAAGCCCGTTCACATCCCAAACTCTTTGAGGCTATCGATATTTTTACCAATAACCCTAATTATTTTTTAAAAACCACCCCAAAATTCAAGGATTCGGCTATATTCCTTTTTTCAAGAGTTGATCAATTTAGGCCTGAAATTATATCTTATCATAATATGGTTCGACAATTTAGAACCAAAAAAAATACTTTGGTAATTACAGGAGATTCTTCTAGAAAACCTTTCTATTTATCTCCTGAATATACTATATTGAAAAAGAAATTTTCAAACCCAGAGTCAATCCAGTTCTGTCAATACAATCCTTTTCTTGGACTAGTTCCATTGGAGATTTCAGATATTTTTCCTGCTGCTCATAATGTAATGGCCAGATTAGAATACAAGCCAGAAGATTTTACAATTTTTGCTAAAACATGGAAAACTTTTTTTGAGAAAAATCATTTTACCACTCTCTATTGTGATAGTAAAGATGAATTTCTTAAATTCTTTTTGAAAATGTTGCCCAAAGGAATTAGAAAAAAATCATTAAGTTGATGAAAAATAAGAAAAAAAGAGTGCGAAAAGAAACCGACTATAAAGCGGCGTCTTCTGCCCAACCTTTTACGAATACTCCGTTCTTGTGAAGAGGTACAGGTTGTCCTGCAGTGTAGTTCATTGGTCTCATCCAAAAGATTGATTTTGTTGGACAAACTCCAATGCATGCACCATCAGAAATGCATCTTTCTGGATAA
>JBQTHA010000103.1:0-9678 GCA_052390375.1 Nitrosopumilaceae archaeon | reverse complement strand
AATATCCATTTCTGCAATTATGTAACCCTCATCAATGTCATTTTTAATTTTTCTCAATATTGTTTAGTTAATTATGTGAAATACCCAATTACTCTAACATTATTCATTACTGAATCTAAAAGGACAGTCTGGGAAATGAAAACTAAATCATATTTCTGATCGGCTCAAAGATTTTAACCTGGTAAAAAAAAGGAAGAGCGTGAAGTTGTTAACTTTAGATGATTTTGACCTAAAGGATAAAACTATCTTCTTGAGAGTTGACATGAATTGTCCAATTGATCCTAATACTATGGAAATTACTGGAACAAGAAGGATTGAAGAGGCAACTGAGACAATTAATGCCATAAAAGATTCCAAACTAGTAGTTGCATCACACCAAGGAAGAGTTGGAAATAAAGACTATACAGGAATGAAAAAACATGCAGAAGTATTAGAGAAATTATTAAATCGAAAAATAAAATACATTGAAGACGTAATTGGCACCACTGCTCAAAATGAGATAAAAAATTTGAAAGATGGTGATATTTTATTACTTGACAATCTAAGACTTTGTGCTGAAGAAAATTATGAGTTTTCTTCAACAGATGCAGCTAAAACGATAATGGTTCAAAGACTGCAAAAACTTTTTGATCTATGTGTGCTGGATTCATTTCCAAGTGCTCATAGATCACACCCCTCAATTGTTGGTTTTGCACATGTTTTACCTGCATGTGCAGGGAAAATTGTTGAAAGAGAAGTTAGAAAATTAGATGAAATAATGATGGTTGCTAAAGCTCCTCACGTAATTGTTCTAGGAGGTTCAAAGGTAGGAGACAGACTCGAAGCAATAAAGATGCTAATTAAAAAGGGCAGGGCAGACCATGTCCTTTTGACAGGATTGATAGGGAATGTGTTTATGAGAGCACAGGCTCGCATAAAAGCTCCACTAGGAATTGAAAGAGAAGAGGAAATGGTGGCAAAGGCTCATGCTTTGATAGGCGAATATCCTGATGTCTTTTCCACACCGGTTGATGTTGCAATAGACAAGGATGGTTCCAGGGTAGAAGTAGATGTAAGAGATCTAAACAAAGAAGATATCATATATGATGTTGGACCGAAGACTGTAGAACATTATAACAAGATGATATCAGGTGCGGGAACAGTTTTCATAAGTGGTCCACCTGGATATTTTGAAAAAGAACAATTTAGTTCAGGTACAAAAGGAATTCTAGAAGGAGTTGCTAACTCTATGGCCACAACCATTGTAAGCGGAGGGCACTTAACCTCAGCACTAAAAAAATATGGATTAGCAGAAAAAATTGATCACATCAGTACTGCAGGTGGTGCTCTTGTGTTATATTTAACTGGTGAAACATTACCAATGATTCAGGTTTTAGAAGAGGCTGCTAAACGATACAGTTCTAAATAGGTGCTTTACATTTTGAATTTAGACAAATTCGAGCTTCTGATTCTCCCAAATAGGTTTCTTGATTGCAAGAGTTGCATCTAATTTTTTCTATAGAATTGAATAGTTTAAACCAAACCGTAGTAAAATTTTGCGCAATATTTCTGACAAGTCCAGAGTCACAGATATCTTGAAAATATTTTTCCATATCATCAATTGTCCAAGATTTATCCACATCACCATTATTTTTTATAATTTCAAAAATTTCATCATTGGTAAATCGGAGTTCTGGATCATTATATTTATCATAAATTATTTTTCTTATCTGAATAAAAATTGGAACAGAAGGTTTGAAAACACTCATGTTAGTAGAGTTTTGATGCTTCTTCTTTTAAGTTATCAAATGACGTTGAATTTTCAATTTTCTTGACCAAATATGTATAAAGACCAAGCTTTAAGGTTTTCAAAGATAATAAAGCACATTTAATTCGAACTGGGCTCTGTCTTATCAAATGCTCTAATCCTAATTCGGATAAAATTTCTTCTTTCTTTAGATTTTTTGCATAAGTTAGATCTTTTCCTTTAATCAATTGTGTTAAGACCGATGTACAGGCTTTACAAATAGTACAGCCATTACCATGCCATTTAATATCTGAAATAGTATCATCATTTACCTTCATTTGTAGAGTAATACTATCTCCACACATGGGGTTTGCGTCGTGCTGAGAAATATCTGGGTTTTCTAAAATACCTTCATTCTGTGCGTTTCTAGCTTCATCAATTATTATTTCAGTATAAATTGGGTCACTCATAATTTGAACAACTCAGCTACCTTTTCTAATGATTTAATGAGTTTGTCAACATCTGCTGCAGTGTTATAGATGTAAAAACTTGCACGATTAGTAGCTGCAACTTCCAATCTTTCCATCAATACTTGTGCACAGTGATGACCAGAACGAATTGCTATTCCTTCTCTATCAACAATAGTAGCAACATCATGAGGATGGACATCATGGAAATTAAATGAGATTACTCCTCCTCTTTTTAAAACATCTTTAGTTCCATAAATAGTGATTCCCTTAATTTTAGACATTTTTTCAAGGGCATATCTTGTTAGGTCAGTTTCATGTTTTCGAATTGTATCCATTCCAATTTTGGTCAGATAATCTATTGCTGCTGCAAAACCAATTACATCAGCTATGTTTGGTGTTCCAGCTTCAAACTTGTAGGGCAAATCATTCCATGTTGTTTCATATTTATGGACTTCACGAATCATGTCTCCTCCACCATGAAATGGTCCCATGGTTTCAAGCACAGATTTTCTTACCCATAAAATTCCAACTCCAGTTGGTCCCAACATTTTGTGAGCTGAAAAAGCAAAAAAATCGCATCCTAGTTTTTCAATATCAACTTTCATGTGAGGGACTGATTGTGCGCCATCTATCAGAGTCTTCACTCCTGCTTGTTTGCATTTGTTAATAATTTCTTCAGTGTTAGATATTGTTCCAAGAACATTAGACATTTGGCTAAACGTAACCAATTTTACTTTACCAGTTTTAAGATAGGAATCTAGCTGATCTAACAGTAATTCTCCATTATCATCAATACCAATGTATTCTAATTTGGCGCCTTTTTCCTTCGTTAAAAGTTGCCAAGGCACAATATTACTGTGATGTTCATATTCAGTAGTTACTACAATATCTCCCTCTTTGATATGCTGTCTTCCCCATGTATATGCCACAAGATTAATGCCCTCAGTAGTACCACGAACAAAAATTACCTCTTCACGATTTTTTATATTAAGAAACTTTGCTATCTTGTCCCTTGTAGATTCATAAGCTTCAGTTGCTTCTTCGGCAAGAGCATACACTGCCCGGTGAATGTTAGCATTATGATTTGTGTAATAATCACTAATTGCATTAATAACTTGAATTGGTTTTTGAGTTGTGGATGCATTATCCAAATACACTAACGGCTTTCCATCACGAACAGTTCTTTGTAATATAGGAAAGTCTTTTTGAATATTTTCTAGAGAGAGACTGCTAGACTGCATGTTATATCTCCACGTAAACCTCATTCTTATCTATTTTAACATTGTATGTTTTCAAGGATTCTTCTGCTGGAGGATTCTGGGGTTTTCCAGTTTCTAAATTAAATACCGATAGATGGAGTGGACATCTAACCCCCTCTTCACTAAGGAAACCTGTTGAAAGATCTGCTTCTGCATGAGTACAAATTCTATCAATAGCATAAAGCTTTCCGTCTAGATTAGCTAAAAGAATTTTTTTGTCATCATGATCAAAACCGTATAATTCTCCGCTTCCAACACTGTTAGCATCACATGCCTTTACCCAATTTCCCAATCAATTTCACCTATACTTGTAATGCTGTTCAATTTCTGCATTCTCATTATACCTCGTTTCTTCAACCTCAACTAATGCTTTGAGCTGTTCATCGTTTTTGATACTCATATCACGTCCTTCCCATTTTGATTCTATGAGATAAGATATCCATGCACGGACTTGATATGACATTGTTCTAGAAAGTGGTTCCAAAAATCCTTCTACAATAATTCTTTCTGATTCTTCTCTAGTTAAACACCGAGTTTGGAGATAAAATATCTGCTCTTCGTCAATTTGAGCAATAGATGCTGAATGGGTTGCTTTTACATCATTAGTAAATATCTCAAGACCTGGAATAGAGTCAGATTTTGCTCCCTTGTCCAATAAAATAGAACGCCCAGATAGAAATGAATTTGATTTACTTGCATGTTCTTTGATTCGTATCATTCCTTTGAAAAGGGATTTTGATTTGTCTTTAAGGATAGATTTTTCGATTACCTTGGCTTCAGTAGATGGCTTTTCATGATTAACATTAGAACTAAGATCAAATGATTGATTATCGTTTCCAAAGACTACCTCTGAATCGTTAGCACTTGCACCTGAACCATTAAGATAGTAATCAATTCTGTAACGTGACAACATTGCGCCAAACAAACCCAAATACCAGTTTATTTTACCATCTTGAGCAATATTGGATTTTCTAGTAGAGAAATTAACAGCACTATTATCCATTATCTGTAAAGTTGTTCCATCTAATTGGCTATTTTGCCCTACGCTAACATTTAGCAATTCAAGATATGCTTGCTGGTGAGAAGTTTTTGGTGCATACAATTCTTGTACGATACTTGCTTTGCTATTATCTTCTGTAACAATTACATTACGAGATATAGTTGATGCCCCATCTACTGAAAGTGAAGAAACAATATGAATTGGTTTTTCTAGGATTAAATTTCGTGGTACGTAAATAAATATCCCAGAATTAAATGCCGCATTATTTAACGCAGTGTATTTATCTTCTTTAGAGTTTGTTGATTCTAATGTTTTTTGAATTATATCAGTATAATTTTTTAGTGCGTCATCAATTGAAGAAATTACTAATCCTTTTTTTTGTAATTCATCAGGCAGGTTTATCTTGTGAATGTTTGAGCCGATCTGAACAATACATGTCTCGTGTGCAAGCTCATTTAGTCTATTTGTAAGAAACTCTGGAACAGATTTATCAGAGTTAATTGTTAGAGAAACCTGTTCTGGATCCATTCTGTTGGCATCAGTATATTTGTTATAGAGTGGAGATGTTTCTAACGGAAGTTTTTGATATACACTAAGAGAATTTTTTCTATACTCTTTGAGCCAATCTGGTTCGTTTTTTGATGATGATATCTCATCTATATGTCGAAAACCAATTGTGGATAAAGCAAGATTTTGCATGGTTAATCATAAAGAATACCGAAGCGTTTAACCTACTGAACCGTCCATCTCTAATTTGATTAATCGGTTCAGCTCTACGGCATATTCCATTGGAAGTTCCTTTGTAAAAGGTTCCATGAATCCATTTACAATTAAGGTTAAGGCCTCTTCTTCAGAGAAACCTCGAGTCATGAGGTAGAAAATTTGCTCATCGCCTATTTTACCAACTGTGGCTTCATGGGTAATTGTGGCATCTTCTTGATTGATCTCCATGTATGGATAGGTGTCTGTTTTTGAGGTGTCATCTAATAGTAAGGCATCACACCTAACAGTTGCTTTTACATTTGTTGCACCCTTTGCAACGTGCAATAATCCTCTGTAAGTAGAACGACCATTCAAGCGGCTAACTGATTTTGATGTAATTTTTGAGGTAGTATTTGGAGCTAAATGTACCATCTTTGCACCAGTATCTTGATGTTGATTCTTTCCTGCAAATGCAATTGATAGCGTTTCACCGTAAGCTCTTTCACCCATGAGATAAATTCCTGGATACTTCATTGTAAGTTTGCTTCCAATGTTTCCATCAATCCATTCAACTTTTGCACCTTCGTATGCATAAGCACGTTTTGTAACTAGATTGTAAACATCACTACTCCAATTTTGGATTGTGGTGTATCTCAGTTTTGCATCCTTGTGTGCTACTAGTTCAACAACTGCGGAGTGAAGTGACTCAGATGAATAGACAGGAGCAGTACAACCTTCAATGTAATGAACTTCTGAACCTTCATCTGCAATGATTAGTGTTCTTTCAAACTGTCCAATATTTTCAGCATTAATTCTAAAGTATGCTTGTAATGGCATGTCAACTTTAACTCCTGGGGGAATGTAGATAAATGAACCACCGCTCCAAACTGCGCTATTTAGTGCGGCAAATTTATTGTCTTCTGGAGGAATTATTTTACCAAAATATTTTTTAAAAATTTCAGGTTGCTCTTTTAATGCAGAGTCAGTGTCTAAGAATAAAACACCTTGTTTTGCAAGATCTTCTCTTAAATTATGATATACAACTTCGGATTCGTATTGTGCACCAACACCTGCCAAGAATTTTTTTTCAGCTTCTGGAATACCAAGTTTATCAAAGGTAGCTTTGACATCTGCAGGCACATCATCCCAATTTTTTTCAGTTTTTTCAGTTGCCTTTGCATAATAGTAGATATTTTGGAAATCAATTACACTTAGGTCACCCCCCCAAGTTGGCATTGGTTTTTTCATAAAAATTTCATAAGAACGCAATCTAAAATCAAGCATCCATTGAGGTTCATCTTTCATTTTGCTAATAGCTATAACAGTATCTTTTGAAAGACCTTTTTTGCTGAGATGCACATACAAATCAGTTGAATCTTTAAAATCATACTTTGAATAATCCATGTTAAGATTTTCAGTAGTCATGCAGACAATAACACCGTTATATTATTAATAGATTATACAACCATTACCACTTGTAGATCGGAGTAGGCAGAGCTAAATCAAGTATAAAGGATAGGCTAAGCTAATGAAAAAATATTTTTTAGTGTTTCAAAAGCTCCTGGCACTGTGTGAACATCTGCAACAGTATTTTGTAAATCAAGTTTGTTAAGCTCTTCAGATGTGAATGGACCAATTGAAACAATTTTAATTTTCTGCAAATTATTTAATAATGTTTTTTCATCGTAATCTTTTTTCATAATTTCAAAAAATGCTCTAACTGACGAAGCACTTGTAAAAATAATTCCATCAATTTTATTTTGTGAAAACAGTTGACGAAAATTATTCCATTGAGATGTATCACGAAATGCACATACGTCATAAAGATAGATCTCTTTTACATTAAGACCAATTTTTTCTAGGAGACTTTTAAGAAAGGGAGTCGAGGCACCGCTTCGTGGCACTATTACTTTTTTTCCAACAGCATTGAGTCTAGTAAAGACTTCACCAATACCTACCGAAGAATATCTTTTTGGCATGTAAGCAACCTTAATTCCTTCTGATTCCAATGCAGCTTTGGTCTTTGGACCTACAGCAATTACAATAGTATTTGCGACTGCTAGTTGAAGCTTTTCATACATTGAGATTTTTTTTGAAGAATCAAAAAGAAGATTTACTGCTTTTGAACTCATAAAAACAGAGTAATCTGGATCATACTGTTGAATTGATTCTAGAAATTCTGATACAATCTTTTCTCCCTTTGATACTAGCTCTATAGTTGGCAAGGGAATTGAATTTGCATTTTCTTTGGAAACAAGATCAACAAATTCTTCAGAGTCTTCCTCAGAGCGTGTAATTGCGATCGTTTTTCCTTGCAGCATTGTTACTTCCAACCTATTACTTTTGAGAGATTAACTACCTTGCCTATTATAATTATAGAGGGAGGTCTGATTTTCTTTTGAGTCACAAGTTTTGAAATATTTGAGACGTTACCAGTAATCATTTTTTGTTGTGGTGTGGTTCCTTCCTGAATCACAGCAACAGGAGTTTTTTTATTCATTCCTCCTTCAATTAGCTGTTTGCAAATTATACCTATTCGTGAAAGACCCATCATGATTACTATGGTATCTACTGATTTTGCAAGTTTTTTCCACCTGACTTTATCTTCTGACTTTTGTAGATCTTCATGACCTGTTACAAAAACGACTGACGAGGCAAATTTTCGATGGGTTAGTGGAATAGCAGCATATGTAGCCGAACCAATTCCAGAGGTAATTCCAGGAATAATTTCAAACTTTATCTTTTTTTTCTTAAGATATTCTGCTTCTTCTCCACCTCTTCCAAAAATTATTGGATCACCGCCTTTCAATCGTACAATGTTTTTGTTAGTTTTAGCATACTTTACCATCAAATCATTAGTGCTTTCTTGATGAAGATAATCATCACCAACATCTCTACCAACGTAAACTTTTTTGGCTTTCTTTGGAACCATTGCAAGAATTTTTTTGCTAACCAACCTATCATAAAGGACTACATCTGCAATTTTTAGAAGCTCAACTGCTCGAAGTGTAATTAATTTAGGATCTCCAGGTCCTGCACCTACTAAATACACCTTACCTATCATTTTTTATTCCACTCCTCAACCTTTTCTCTCCAATTTATTGCAAGTTCGTTAACACCTTGAGTGTTTAGATCCTCTCCTGCCATCTTTCCTAAAGCAATTGGATCATTTTTGTTTCCATGTTTTTCAATAATTATTGATTTTTTTCCATCAATAGAGTATACAGCAACTGTAAGTTTCAAATCATTTCCATTTAATTTAGCAAATGCACCAACAGGAAACCTACATCCTGATTCAACAAACTTTGAAAGTGCTCTTTCAGCTTCTATTTCTATTCTAGAATTATCATCTTCAATTTTCTTTAACATGGAATTTGTTTTAGTATCATCACTCCTACTTACAATTCCTAATGCTCCCTGTCCAGGAGATGGAGGAAAATCAATTGTTGAAAGTTTTGAGACTTTAACATCAAGACCCAGTCTGTTAATTCCAGCTTGTGCAAGAACAACTCCATCGTATCCGTCTTTTATTTTTCTGACTCTGGATTCCACATTTCCTCTGATAGGTTTCACAGTAACATCGGAACGTAATCTTGATACTTGAACAGCGCGTCTTAGACTACTTGTACCTATAATTGCACCTGACTTTATTGTTTCTAGGGTAGAGCCATCAGCAGAAATGAAAACATCATTAATTGCCTCGCGTATAGGAATACAGCTCAGACTTAGATTGGGTGCTAGTTCTGAGGGCACATCTTTGAGACTATGAACTGCAAAATCTACTTGTTTTTCTGCCACTGCCCTATCAATCTCTTTTTCAAAAATGCCCTTTTGATCTAAAGTGAATAGTGGGCGTGCATCAGTATCGCCTTTTGTGGTAATTGTTTTAATTTCATAATCTGAATCTGGGTTTATTTTTTTTAATTCAGAAATAACCCAATTTGTTTGAGCTAAGGACAGTTTACTTCCTCTAGTTCCAATTATGTATTTCAATTCTTCACCAACTTGAGAGCAGTATGATATGCGCTTAGAGCCTTGTTTAAATCGGCTTTTGTGTGTGCATCAGATAAGAAAACCGTTTCAAATTGAGAAGGTGCAATAAATATTCCGCTTTTTAATAATGAGTGAAACATTTTTTGGAATTTTTTAGAATCTGCCTTTTTTGATGTTCTATAGTCTGTAACTGGTTTATTAGTAAAGAAAATTTGAAACATTGAGCCGGTGAAATTAATTTGGTGTGGAATTTTCAAATCACTAGCTATATCGTCAATTGATCTAGAAAGAAGCGCACAGTATCGTTCTAGTTTTGGATAAATTTTATTTTTTAGTTTGTTCATAGTTGTAATTGAAGCAATCGAAGCACTTACTGATATTGGATTTCCTGCAAATGTACTTGCCTGATAAACTTTCCCACCAGGAGTCAGTTGGTTCATGATTTCTTTTCTTCCGCCTACTGCAGATATAACAAATCCATTTCCAAGTGCTTTTCCTAAAGTGGTAATATCTGGTTTTATTCCAAAA
>JBQTHA010000102.1:0-7304 GCA_052390375.1 Nitrosopumilaceae archaeon | reverse complement strand
AGTTTATCCATTTTTCAGAAAGTTCAATTTTTGCAACTTTTTTTGGTCCTTTGTCTTTTGCAAGCTTTGCCTTACGTTCTGCATCCTTTGCAAGATGTATCATCATATAGCTAAAGCCAAAGCTCATCGGAACCATAATTATCATTACACTGTAAAGATATACTGGATCGATAACCAATCTCTCTACAAGAGGTATGGTTGTGTCTGAAGGAATATAAAATCCCCAATAGGTGGTAACCATAATTTGTGCAATTCCTGTGATGCCAATTGCAGTTATCATAGGGCGATCTTTCCATGAGAATTTTTTGTATCTGTCTATAAACGGCACTAAAAGCAAAGATAGGATAAACAATCCTGGCCACAATACTCCAGTTACAAATTTGTCATACTGTGTCCTAAGAAATGCATAGAGTCCTGTCAGATACCATTCTGGGACGGTAATTCCAGGTGGTACAGTTGGTTCGAATTTGAACCCCAGATCAATTGGAAACACTCCACCGGTGATTAAAATAGCACCTGAAATTGCCATGACCATTGGTACATCAAATACAAGGAAACGTGGAAAGTGGACTGCCATTAGTCCAAGCATTACTATTGGTAAAATGAATACATGTTGAGCATAAAACCTAAGGACAAAGTCATGAAAACCAGAACCAAACATTGCATCACGTATAGTTGGTCCAGCTATAGGTATTGAGTTTGTTAACGAAGCTGCAATACTGATTGCAAGCTCAGCTCTCTCACTAAAAATAATATCATATCCTGTAAAAGCTTCAAGAATCGTTACAGTACCAAGAATTATACCTGTTACCCAAAGTATTTCATTTCTAATTTTGTATCTTCCACTAAAGAACTGATAGTACATGTGTAATATTGCAAGTAGAACCATTGCATTAGATCCATGGTAGTGAATATTTCTAATATGGAATCCAAATGGGACATCATTGTTGATAAACTCTACGCTGTCCCATGCTCTATCTATTATTGGTTCATAATAGAACATTAAGAGCGCCCCAGAAACTCCTAAGATAATAAAAGTAATGAATGTCAGCATTCCCAAAAATCCAAATGGACTTACAAATCTTGCAGGAAATGAAAACTTGATTGCAGTAAAGATGGTTCTATCTAATCCATCCCAGATCCAATAGATGAATGCAACGGTTCCTGTAGTTCTACTTAGCGAAACGGCCATACCCTACAACTCCATTTGCGTTTACACCCCATTTTACTGGTGAAATGTACATAAATCCATCAGAATCTGTTTCAAAATCAAGTTTTGCAAGTGTGTTTGATGGAGGGGCTTGTAGTGATGCAGGTCCCACAAAAGCTGTACCTGTTAACGGATCATACATACTTCCATGGCATGGACATTCTCCCCTCTTTCTATTCTCTCCTGGCCAATATTTCCATAAACACCACAAATGAAGACATACCATACTATAAGCGCGAAATGCACCAACTTCATTTTTTGCGCCACCTAGTTCTTCTGGTAATCTAATAAATTGCCATTTTCGAAATGCCTCTTCATCTAAAACTCTATCACCGGTTGTAGGATAAGTAATAACTTCAGCATGATTTATTGGAAAAGTTTTAAGATTTGCTTGAGTGCCGTCAGGCAAAATTACTGGAGCTTTTTCAACTGAGGTAGATCGGGGGTTTGGCATAAAGTTTCCCCATGGAACAAAAGGTGCAAATGCAATTGCTGTGCCTCCTGCACCTAATAGTTTCAAAAAGTCTCTTCTGGATAGGGGTTTTGTTTTTTTACTATCCTGTTCTGACATTCAAGCTCTCGTACTCGCCAAATTGTTTATAAACCTTGTTTCATTTTGACACAGAAATTTTGATTTTCTTTGTGGCAAATAAAACTGTTAGAATGCCGATCGCCAATCCAATAGCAACTCCTAGGATGAGGATATAGTTTTGATCTGATTCCTGCGAGTCTTCCATAATTGGAGCAGGGAAAGTAATGCTATGGTCAACATTAAATGAGATTTTTTTGTTGGCTATATTACCAGCTTTATCTTCTGCAAATATTTGAATTTTATAATTACCTTCTTCAAATTGGCTAGTATCAAATTTGAATTGTGTTTGATCTCGTAGTTCTCCATTAGGTAGTATTATTTTTATTCCACCGCTGTCTAAAAGATTATCATCAATTACTTTAAAATCAATCAACAAAGCTTCTGAAACTGTCATATCGTCTAATGGAGAATCAATTACCAGAGTTGGATTTGTATTATCAATATTTAATGTAAAAGATTCTGTTACATTAAATCCTACAATATCAGTTGCAAATATTTTTAGCTCGTATGAACCATCTTTGATTGATTGTGATTCAATAAAGTTTGAAGTGAAATTAAATTCTGTATTATTTAGAAAGTATTTTACTTGATCAAGATTATCATCAATTATTTGTGGCATAATTGCAATGTGACTATTTACAACTTCTGGTAGAGTTAGGCTAATTATTGGCGCTTTATCATCATGTAAGATTGTTGTAAACTTGGCAGCAATAGCTATTGGTTCTGTGGGAGAATCTCCACCAAACAAAGTTGAATGAACCATTAGAGTGTATGTACCTGTTTGATTAATTGGAGTAAACAGAACAGAAGAAGTTGCATCCTTGTTTTTTACAGGGAAAAATCCTCCACCCTCACTAAATGGGCTAGTTCCAAGCCAGTCATTAGTAGGCCAGTTCATAAAGTGACCAAATACTCCTGATGGAACATTAGTTTGAATTATTCTTCCCTGTGGATCAAAAACAAATGCGGATATACTAGTATCATCGTTTTCCCAGGAGATGTCTATAGCCCCTGCATTTATTGACTCATCAGCAATTTCAAAGTAATACTGTCTCCAATCACCTGACATGTAACGATTTACCATGTCAAAAGCTCCTTTTACAAACCCATTTCGATAAAGAATGTTCTCGTCTTCTGAGGTCGTAATTAATACAGTTTTGTCTTTTGTATCAACTAATTTTTTTACACCAAAAGAAATTGGAATGTTAGCTGTGTGTTTATCTCCCTCAAATGTTAGGAATCCTTGGTATACTCCTGATTGAAAGTCAAGTGGTACGACTATAGTTGCTGTTATATCAGTGGAATTTTTAGGAGGGATTTGGATATTTTCATTGTCAAGCCAGATTACATCCCACTTGTCTTTTTTGTAGTAGTTTGAAGTCAATGTAAAATCCATTGAGGTAGAATTTTGTTGTATGTCACCAAGCCAATAGGAATATTTTGTTGGGACTGGATAAATTCCAACTACAGGTGTACTTTGAAATTTTAGAGTAGGTTCTGAAACACGGGCTTCTTGAACTGTTCCCCATGAACCACCTCTGTTTACTAACGATATCTCATCACTAGCAATTTTGGTATCGTTATTTTTGTCTACCCAATCATACAAGTAAAGAGAAGATATTTTCATATCATTTGCATAAACTTCTTCTGTTTTGTTCATGAATTCATCAAATGGGAAATTTAAATTGAGAATCATTAACGAAGCGTCATCTGGAATAGGATATGTTTGATCAAAGTAAGAGTAAAGATCATTGTGTTCTTTAGCATCAACTAATCTGTAATAATTTGGGATATAGATTCCAGACTTGTTAATTAGGGAATCTTGTAAACGAACAGCAGTTGTTTCATTAAACTCTGTTTGTTTGATAAGTTTGAGAGTTTGAGGTTTTATAGTAATATCTAGTATGTTATCAGAAGGATTCTCAATTGTAAAAACGGCAGTGCTTCGTTCTCCTGGAAGAAGTCGTCCTGCAAACCAACTTGTGTGAGGTAGATCTTTTCCAAGTAGCTCAAATTTATCAATACCAAATAATGTTGAGTTTAGTGAGTTAATTGGGTCGTCCAAAATCTTCTTTATATTAGCATAGGAAGCATCGTTATAGACAATAAATTGGGCATCTTCTCCGTTGACAAATTGAACTGCATCATATACGTTTACGAGACCTGAACCTTGAGTGAATGGATCGTTATACAAATCAGTGGCAGTAGACATTAAGATGTTTTTAATTCTAAGAGGATCATGATTCTGAAAATTTTCATTCATACTTTGAATTAGAACAGCTGCACTACCTGAGACTAGTGGGGCAGCCATACTTGTTCCACCAAAAAGAGCAAATGCGTTTTGTGAAGGATCTTTTTTAATTTTTGATATTGTAGTTGGAGTGAAGCTATATGCACCTATACTCATTATGTCAGGTTTTGGATCACCAATTATTCCAGGTCCCCTGCTAGAAAAATCTACTACATTGTTGTTATGAACTGTAGTATTACCAAATCTTGGTTGATCTTTAAATGAGCCATAACCAACAAAGACATTGTTAGTAGTTGCCCCAACTGTAATACCATAAGGGGATGCATTAGGTAGTCCAAGTGTTCCATAACCATGTCCAGAATTTCCTGCACTTGTTACAATTGTAACACCTGGATAACTATCATCAAGTGTATGAGGAATAACTAGTACACTTAGTATCAATGAAAGTATATCAAGTCCTGGTCCTGATTGTAAAGACGGAAAATTAGAAACTCCCCAACTATTTGAGATTATATCCGCACGTGGTTTTCCTTCAAAAACCCATTTGTTATCTTTGCTATCAAATCCTGCTGCCCACAACCAGGCGTACACAGTATCACCAAACCATAATGCCTTTACAGGAATAATTTTTGCACCTGGTGCAACTCCTTTAATTTTGTATTTACTAGTATTATTGTAAATATCATATTCCACAACTCCTTTAGATGCAATAGAAGCAGCACTTGATGTACCGTGACCAGCTGTATCAGTCATTATACCAAAGAATGTTCCTCCTGGGTCCATAGCAGGAAGTAAGGTACCGTTAATTGCTTTTAGAGTATCATCAATAGCAGCCTTCTTTCCATCAATTACTCCATATACATCCAGTACTTGTGCACCTATAGTTCCGGCACTATAATCTGACTTGCCGTCATCATCAAAGTCATAGACCAGATGCTCGTTTCCACTACCAAGAACTATAGGTTTTTCATCTGTAAAATCAAAATCATAATCTGGTTGTTGACCATTTTTTAAATCAAATCTTGTAAAATCCTCCCATGAAGATGACAAGTCAGGGATAATTGTATTGTATAATCCAGGGGTATGTGAATCAATAAAAAGTACTGGCACTACTTGGACACCAGCTAGTGCTCCTTGCAGTGCTCCTTGATAGATAATTCCTAGTCGATAATTTCCACTTTTTGATACAATGTAATCACGATTGTTTTTGCCAATTTTCATATCATCTGTCAGAGTACCATTAAAAATTGGTTCTGAACCAAATAATGGGAAAAATGAATTGTATATTGATATTGTTGTGCCTTTGTTATTTTGGTTGAGGTCTAAAAATACACCTTCACGAGTAATGTATACTGACGAGGTTACATTTTCTGGTAAAACATTTGTATAGTTTCTAAGGATTCCCATTTCGTTAATGTTTGCAACAAATGTATTATTTGTTAATACTATTCCTTGACCATCAGCATCTAACATTATCGGATGATTATTTTGATCTCTTGCAAGAGAGTCCATAATATCAGGATTCGAAAAGTCGACTCCAGTATCTACAACTGCAATGTTTACACCAGCGCCAGTGTAACCATATTTGTTAAACGCTTCTTCTGATTTTACAATATTACCTATTTTAGATACGTCTGGAATTTCATTGGTGTTATTTGCTAAATGAAAATCTAAAAGAAAGTCTTCAATAACGTTATAACCTGCTGCTTTGAATTTTACTGCTTCATTTTCTGAAAATACCCCTACTGAAAAAAAACCGTCTTTTGTATTCACCGAATGAATTAGATTACTCTTGAGTGTTTTTCCATCATTAATTGAGCCATAACCAAAAACTAAATATCTTTTGACATTTTTTTGTTCATTTAATATAGTTGGTTCTATTTTTACAATTTTTGAAGAATGTTCAATTTTTAAATTGTTGCCTTGAAATGAATTTTGTTGAGGAAGATCACCACCTAAAAATCCCTGTGAGCTTCCGGTTAGTATAGAAAAGAGAAGTATTACAGATAAAAATACAGGCAGCATCCTAGTCATAATCGGGAATAGTTATTTTTTACTCTTATAGCTATGTATGTGTTAACAAACCCTATCTTCTTCGTGCAAATATTGCAATCTGCAAGGCTACAATAATTCCAATAGAGGCAACTATTGGGAAAAATAAAGAGTTTAGCTGTATGGAAGCCTCTTCAATATTACTTACTGATGAGGAAATTGACGTTACGCTAGAATCGATATCCTCACTTGCACTCTCAAGGGTTGAACCAAATCCTTCTATCTCTGTTTTTAATCTGTCTAGTTCTCCAGAGGTCTCATCTAAAATTGAGTTGAGCTTAACTACTTGTTCTGCAACTCCGCTAATATCTTGGCTCAAAACCGATGTTGCTGCAGAGCCATGAGAGATAGTTCCTTTACTAAATGCTACCATGTGAAAAACATATGTTCCCTTTTCTATAGGAGTATAATCAATATAGTATAGTCCTTCATGAAGTGTCGCAAATGATTGAGAGAGACTTACAACTTGATCTGTTGGGGTATGGACATGTGAAGTACTTAACAGTTCATTTGGATCTCCTCCAACCAAAAGACCATCACTAGTTACTTGTGCAAATACTCGAAATGCTTGATTTATTGCAGCAATCTCTGGGGCAAAAACTGATGTAGTTACTCTACGTTCAACTGGTACTTCTACAAGATTAGATGTAGACGTAAACTTGATGTCAACTTTTTTAGATAGTCCATTTTGAGTTGTACTGATTGCTTCAACAGTATACGTTCCATATGGAAATTTTGTAGATGCGTCTGGCCATGTTAAGAGAATGTGATTAAATGATCCTTCTGAATCTACTACTATTTGATCAAATATGACAATTGTTCCATCAGGGGCAAATAATCGCATTATCAGATTTTCGTTTGATAGGGCTTTACCATAAACATAGAGAGGTTGTCCATCTGAGTAGACATCGCTGTCAGTAAATAGATCTAGTGTTTCTGCGTATATTGAAGGAATAGTGCTTGCCATAATTATTACTAATAAAATCCAGACAATTTGTTTCAATTATGAATATAACACTCCTCTCATAGATATTACTTCTGAAAAAATGATCTTGTTTACAACTTACGTTGTCTTTGGTTTTTAAAAAAAAGAAAAAAAGGGATAGTTTGATTTTTCTAGTCTTAAATGACGTTTACGGTTGTTTTGACTGGTGGTGATAATGCAGTTGGATTATCTACGCTTTCCCAAACAAACGCTG
>JBQTHA010000101.1:0-10091 GCA_052390375.1 Nitrosopumilaceae archaeon | reverse complement strand
GGAGTTGAGATTTCAGAAAAACTAGGAATAAATCGAGTTACCATGGCAAAGTATCTTAACATCTTTGCAACTGAAGGGTTGCTCCGCCAAAAAAATATTGGCAATGTTAATTTATGGTTTATAGAAGAAGGTACAGAACAATTTGAATTTCCTGACGATTATTTTCATGCTAAAACAAAATACCTAGAATTGCTAACTTCAATAAATGAACAAAAAGTATACAACTTAATTCGAAACTGTATTCAGTCTAATGCAAATACTGCAAAATTAATGACTGAAGTAATTCTTCCATCTATTGACTCTGTTCAAGAACTTTTTGAGCAGGGAAAAATTAGTAAATCCGAAGAAAAATTACTTGGTCACATAATATCTAGCTCAATTCAAATGCTTAATCTAATAACTACAGAAATTAATCCAAGAAAAAATGTTATCATAATTTCTGCCGATTCAAAGAGTGCTTTAATTGCAGAATCAGCCTCTGCATCATTTCATTCTGAGGGGTGGAATGTTTCGTCACTTGGTGATATGTCTGATGCTATTGATGTAATTTTTGATTTGGATTTGCAGCAATTCCTAGGAAAGGTTTGGACTAAAAAAAACGGACTAATGATAATTGTCATATTCTCCGAGACCAATGAAGGTCTAAAGTTTTTCTCTCAAGCTGTAAATTCTGTGAAAGAAAAATTTGGAAAAAATCTTAATCTGGTACTTTGCAGCAAGATCAAAAAAAATACTCTTGCAAAGGCAGATTTGATTGCAGATAATTTAGAAACTGTATTACAATGGTCAGAAACAACATTTGAGCATTCTATACCCTAAAAAATCAAACATGGGCCGAGTGAGATTCGAACTCACGACCTTTCGATGTCTGAATAAGTTTATCAGTCGAACGCTCCAGCCAAGCTGAGCTACCGGCCCTGAAAATTTTTCAAGAGCCAGCTCATTTAAGTTTGCTGTTCTTTCCACTTTATTGAGCAACCAATGGAGGGGTCAAAATCTTTTTTGATTTTTTCTCCAGAAAGAAATTTCTCAATATTGTTTATCATGGTCTTTTCAGTAGCAGTATCTTCTGGCTTCATTGCATTATCAATTCTACCATGAAAGATAAGCCTCTTTTCTTTATCAAAGAGAAATGGGTCAGGTGTACATATTGCTCCATATTTTTGAGCAATTTCTTGAGTTTCATCTACTAGATAATCAAACTTTATGCCCTTTTCTTTTGCTATTATTTTCATATTCTCAAAACTATCATCAGGATAGTTAATTGGATCATTACTGTTAAGTCCAATCACTGCAATTTTGTCTTTGAACTTTTTATGAACTTCGTTTATTGCGTTAATTTTTGCCTTTACATATGGACAGTGGTTACACATGAAAATAACAAGTAAACCCTCGTAGTCTTTGTAATCATTTAAGGAATGTTTTTTGCCATCTATTCCTAATAATTCAAAATCAGGAGCATGGTCTCTAGTTTTTAGTTTTATTTGTGATTCTAATAGTACCATAAAAAAATCTGCTTTATTGGAAATAAAATCTTTGCCAAACGAAGAAGAGAACAATTAAAATCCACACACCAATCACCCAACCCATGGGCTGATAGTTCAGACTGGTAGAATACTCGCCTTGCACGCGAGGGGTCAGGGGTTCAAATCCCCTTCAGTCCATTTTTCATTTTCAATAATTTTTTTCTAAAATAGCTCTTGTGAGAATAAGTTTTACATCTAAGCGATCATTTTCGTGGTTAAAACTCTAAGATGGATTTAAATATGATAGGGTAGAGCAATTTCTCATGGCAACAGCAGCAGACGGATGGCCCGTATGGATTCCGCTTATAGTTGGATTAGCTCCCGGCTTAGTTTATTGGCTAGCTATTACCGCTATGAAAAAACGAAGATAAAATTCTCCAATCTTTAAACATCTTTTTCTTATTTTCTTAAAGAGTAGTAATAGGTAAAACCTTCCTATCCACCTTGTTGACATTATGATATATTCTACAAGATTAATTGCCTCTGTCAATCGTTTCTATATGAAAAAGGTACTACTTGCATTATTTCTGATATTTACCTTATGTCCAATTAGTACCAGTTTTTCTCAAAAGACAGATACCCCACAAACCTTGGGAATTGTTCTTACCAGCAATGCCCCTTTCAACTACAAAGATGCAGATGGAACAACTGTAGTTCTCGGTGAAGTCTCAAACACCAAAAGCTATCCAGTTAGCGGAGTAAAAGTTTGGGTTGGATTTTATGATGATAAGAGTGACAAACCATTGGAAACTACTATTGGTACTACAATTCTCGAGGTAATTCCACCATTTGGGAAATCGCCCTATATGATAAAATCGCCTAGTCCAAATTCTGCAATTACCAATGTATCAGTTAACTTACTTGGTTTCAGCTCTTCGCCCGACAAAAAGTCACTTTTGAGTTTTGCTCTTGATAATCTGAATATTGGTGAAAATCTATCATTATCTGGTAAAATAACAAATAACGGTAACCTAAATAGCACTAACACAAAAATTTACCTAATCTCTTATGATCCATTTACACCTCCAAGAGTTTTAGGAATTGCCACAACAGAAATAGATGATGCCATAAAAGTTGGAGACTCGCATGATTTTAATTTTAATGTGCCACGAGATGCGCGTGCCACTATCTTCAAAATTGTTGCAGAATCAAAAGACTATTCAAGCGGTCTTGTAGATGTGACAAAAACTACAGTAGATTTTATTTCTAGTCTAGTTACAATAAATGATATCTCTGTTACAGATTCTGAGGGAAATCGATTGCCTGATTTAACGGTAAACTCTCCAGTTAACATACAAAGTGAATTAACTATACAATATTCACCAAATCAAAAACCTGAAGTTCAACCATATGTTTACTATATACAAATCAAACAATCAGGAGAAAAAGCCTTTGTTGAATATATTGGAAAGGTAGAAGGTTCGTTTAATTCTAACGGACAACAACTTACTACAGTACCATGGACCCCTCAGCAAAGTGGACTGTTTTTTATTGAAACATTTGTTTGGGATCCAAATGCACTTCCTCTGGCTTCCAAAGGTCCAATTTCACTTGTACTTGTAAAGTAGTAACTTTATCTTCAGAGACTGTAAAATTAAATCATGTCACATTATGAGACAGTTGCGCTTGGCGGAACTTTTGATATTATTCACAAAGGACACATGGCACTTTTAACCAAAGCTTTTTCAATTTCTTCACATGTTATAATTGGCCTTGCAGGAGATGAGCTTGTTGAAAAAAAGGGCAAGAAGATTATCAATAATTATTCTAAAAGATTAGAATCTCTTACATCTACCATTCAACAGAATTTTCCGAATTCATCATATACTATAAGCAAGCTTGAGAATGATTTTGGACCTGCTGCAATTGAAGGAAAGGTGGATGCTTTGGTGGTAAGTGAGGAAACAAGTAGCAAGGGAGATATTTTAAATAAATTGAGACAGAAAAAAAATTTTCCCTTAGTTGATGTTGTAATAGTTCCAATGGTGCTAGCCGAGGATGGAGGCCGAATCTCAACTACTAGAATCAAAAAATCAGAGATAGACCCAGAGGGAAACTTGTCTTGAATTGACAAATAACTTGCCTAACTTTGAGTAAGTGAGATAAAACAAAAAATCTCAACTCCCAAACCTTGACCATAATAAATCACATGCTAAAAAAAATAGGCAACGATGTTACTACTCTCAAGGAAGGTCTTGATCCTGAAAATCTTGCTTACTGGTATCAGAAAATAATTCATGAAACAAGAGAGATGGCACCTCCATGGCTTACAGATAAAATAAATGTAAAACAGGATCCAATTCTTCACATGAAATTTAATATCAATATTTCAAAGAGAGCAGTACGATATCTCATAATTATAATTGATAATAATTTAGATAGTATGCCATATTCTACTAGACTTTATTTTCTCAAAGTTCAAGAAATTATGAGTTCTGAGATGGACAAGTCATTGGTTTAATCTTATTCTTTTATTATTTCTATTTCGTTTCCAGAAATTAAAGTCTTAACAATCTTGTGTTCTTTTTCAAGTACTGATTGAATAAAATCTGCAAAAGCTTCTACTTGGGAATTATCCTTGAATACAATACTGTGAGCTGATTTATCTTTAATTTTTACAACAATCTCATTGTCAACAATATTCAAAATTTCAGTGATAAATGTCTCTTTAGCTTCTTTGATAAAGATTAAACTAGAAAGCTTTTCTGCTTCATACTTGTCAAGACATATAATTTTTCTTTTCATGAATTTTCTAAAAGAAATTTACTAAATTGATTCCTGGCTTTTTCACGTTTTTCTTGATGAATCTTTAGAAATCCATTGATTTTTTCAATAAGGATTGCTTTTAGTTCCCCTGTTAACATTTTACCAGATTTGTAATCATCATAGATTTGTTTTAATTTATTATCATCTGGTTCAAAGAAAATCCTAAGATATTGATAAGACACATCAATGTCTGGATTTCCTCCCTTTTTCCTATGTTCTTCAATGTCAGGCTGTCCCCCAGAAAATGCGTATTTGTTAATCTTCTTTTTTACAACTTCTGGAGGATCTGTAGTGTAAACAGTTCCATTATCATCAGAGGCTGACATCTTTCCTCCAGGTCCTTGCAGAGCTGGAATCATTATGTTATGGATTAATGCAGGTTTTTGTTTGCCAATTTTTGGTGCAACATCTCTTGTCAACCTGAAATGAGGATCTTGGTCTACTCCAAGTGGAATAAGCACTGGCCTATCTTCAATAAAACATGGTGCAGATTGAAGTGCTGTATAGAAAATCATTCCAATATTGGTATCATTTGAAAAACCAAATACTGCTTTTGTATTTGAGAAATTAATTTTTTTTGCTACTTGAGCTGCAATAGGGTATAATGTTTTGATATGCTCCGTATCGATAATTATCTTAGTATTTTCTGGTTTGAAACCAAGCGCAATAAAGTCCAAAGCATTTTCAAAAGCAAACTGTTTAGTTTCTTCTAAGGATAGGTTTTGTTTTGAAAAGAATTTTTCATCATCTGTTAGCTGAAAATACATATTTGTTCCAAATTTGTCTTGTAGCCATTTTGCAAAAACCCATGGAACTAGGTGCCCAATATGAGTATGGCCAGAAGGACCTCTTCCAGTGTATAGGAAAAAATTGTTACCTTTTTCATATTCATTTAAAACGACATTCAAATCTCGATGAGAGAAAAAAATACCTCTTCTCAACATAAAATGAAGATCGCCAGTTAATTTTTCAATTCTGGTTAGTAGTTGCTTTGAAATTTTTTCCGTTCCAAATCGTTTTATCAACTTATCATAATCGATTTCACCTTCTACATGCCAAGGTGTGACAATAAACTCATCGGTAGGCATTCATGTTTGAGTTAGGTTAAGGTTTAAAAAGTCTTTTTGGAACTTTGTCATATTGTCGCAAGTTCTCCATCCAATTGAAAAACAAATAATAAAATCATTAAAAGAAAGCAAAAGTTCAACTCCAGAAAAACTAGTAGAATCCACCAAACTTTCAATTGATCAGGTGAGGCGAGGGATGGAATGGCTGAAGCTAAAAGGTTTAGCCGATATACAAGAAACTGAAAAAACTTTCCTTAGACTAAGCAAGAATGGATTAGATGCAAAAAATAATGGATTACCAGAAAGAAAACTTGTAAACGAAATTCAAGAAGGCCCAAAATCATTTGAAGAAATAAGAAATGTTCTAAAATCTGATTTTAATGCTGCAATAGCAAATGCAAAAAAAAATGATTGGATTCAAATAGAGAAAGGAGAGTCTTCAAGCAAAATTTCACTCAAAGGTAAAGCCTTACCATCCTCTGAAGAAAAACTGATTGATTTTCTTGGCGCTGACGAAAAACTACTAAACGATATTGAAGATATTGATGCATTAACTTTACTAAAAAAAAGACCTGATTTTATCGCAGAAAATTTTACCAAATTTAAAACTATATCTCTATCTGAGAAAGCAAAAGACATTGATGTTGATTCTTCCACAGGAGCAATTGACGTTGAGGCAAAAGTACCTGCAACATATGTTGCTAGAATCCATCCATTAAAAGAGACTATAAATGAAATTAGAGAAATCTTTGTTAGTCTTGGTTTTTCTGAAGTTTTAGGAAACCTAGCACAACCAAGTTTCTGGAATTTTGATGCACTATTCACCCCACAAGATCATCCAGCAAGGGAGATGCAAGATACTTTTTACCTCAAAGATATGAAGGCAAGCAAATTTGCAACCTCAACTCAGATTAACCAAGTTTCTCGTTCACATAAGAAAGGTTGGAGATATAATTGGAATATGTCTGAGGCCCAAAGAATGGCTCTTCGCACCCATACAACATGTGTAACAATAAAATATCTTGCCTATAACAAATCAGATGAATCTCGAATATTTTCATTAGGAAGAGTTTTTCGTAACGAAAAAGTCAGCTACAAACATCTTGCCGAATTCAATCAAGTAGAAGGCGTTGTAATTGGTAAGAACGTTACACTACGAGACTTGATGGGTCTACAAGAAGAATTTTATCGAAGGATTGGTCTGACAAAAATCAAATTCTGGCCAACTTTTTTCCCATATACAGAACCCTCATTACAATCAATGGTTTACAATGATAGGCTAGGAAAATGGATAGAACTTTTTGGTATGGGTATTTTTAGACCTGAGGTAACAAAACCGCTTGGAATTACAAAACCTGTTCTAGCTTGGGGTGGAGGAATAGAAAGAATTGCAATGCTAAAATACGGATTAGATGATGTACGAGAATTCTACAATAACAATCTTAATTGGTTAAGGAGTGCCACAAAATGCCAGTAGTTCAATTAAATCTTGACAGATTACAAAAGCTGGTAGGAAAAAAATCTAACAATAACAAAATCCTTTCAAAAATTCCATTTTTAGGATTAGATATAGAAGAAGAAACAAAAGAATACCTTAGAGTAGAATACAGCCCAAATCGACCTGATTATGCCACTGACTTTGGTATCGCTTTGGGGCTTCAAGGATTACTTGGAATTAAACAAGGAATGCCTAAACTATCCATAAAAAAAGGAAATTATTCCCTTAAAGTCGATTCTTCTGTACAAAAAATACGTCCCTATGTAACTGCAATAGTTGCTAAGAATGGAATTCTTGATGATGAAACTATTCAGCAGCTAATTTCTCTTCAAGAAGATCTACATTTTGGAATTGGTAGACGACGTAAAAAAACATCTATTGGTATCCATGATTTGGAACGAATAGTTTTTCCCATAAAATACACTACCGTTACTAAAAATCACAGATTTGTTCCACTTGATTCTTCAAATGATAGCAGTATATCTGAAATATTAGAAAAAACAGAGGTTGGCCAGCAATATGGTTCAATTTTGAATAATTCTTCTAAAGTTCCAATAATTTTAGATGCTGCGGGTAACACAATCTCATTTCCACCCATAATTAACTCCGCTCTCACTAAAGTATCAACCAAAACACAAAATCTACTGATCGAAGTTACTGCTACAGAAAAAAATGCAGCAGAAGATACACTTGCTGTTTTAGCTACAACTTTACAGGCAGCTGGATTTCAGCTTTTTTCCGTAACAATTTCTGGGGCAAACAATAGTACTCCTTTACTTAAACCAAGAAAAATAATTTTATCTGCTGAACTAGTAAACAACATCTTAGGCTTGAATCTATCTTCATCAATGATTGCAAATTCTCTGAGAAAATGTAGAATTGATGCAGTTGCTAAGACAAACAAGATCTCTTGTATTATTCCCAGATTTAGATTTGATATTTTTGGTCCTATGGATTTAGTAGAAGAAGTAGTGCTAGGATATGGAATAGAAAATCTAAAACCTTCTCTTCCATCTTCCATTTCTGTTGGACAAAAAAATGACATTACAAAAGTTTTAGATTCTCTTAGTTTGATAATGATTGGTTTAGGATATACTGAAGCACTAAATTCTAGCTTAGTTAGTAATAAAATACAAAGTGAATTAACCAATAGAAACAATTCTGAAGTTATCCAGGTTGTAGAATCTAAAAGCCTCGAGCATACAATTCTTCGTGACGCAATAATTCCAGGTCTTTTAGAAAATTTATCAAAAAATATTCACGAACAATACCCGCAAAAACTTTTTGAAATTGGAACAGTTTTTTTAAAAGCTAACCCAATTAGAGAAGACATTCATTTAGCTGGAATTAGTGCCCATAAAGATACAAACTTTTCTGAAATTAAATCAATACTCCAATCTTCACTAAAGATTGGATTTAATATTGAATGTGAAACAAAAACATCATCACATCCTCTTTTTTCAGAAGGCAGGATGGCAAATATTTTAGTCGATAATAAAATTGTAGGGGTATTAGGAGAAATTGACTCTAAAGTGATTGATAATTTTAAGATACGAGTTCCTGTGACTGCTTTTGAAATCCAATTATCTGGATTAATATTTGACTAACCCTTTATACAAAATGCCCAAAAGAGCATGCATACAGACGGATTAGGATGACGTTGATCGTGATAATGATTACAATGATTTCTAATTCACCCAGGTATGCAACATCGGGCAGCCCCGGTTTTAGAGCCAAATGAGGATAATGGCTAAAACCGATGAGTTTGTGTGAGTCAGAACCGGGGAACATTATTTCATTTTTTATTAAATTACTTAGGGAGAATCAACATCAATTGTGTACAAGGGAAAAGATTTATTGATATAACAGTAATTTTATACAAAAGTATGGCAACAGCCTATGTTTTAATAAACTGCGAACTAGGTTCGGAGGAAGCTATTATACACCAGCTCAAAAGCCTTGAAGGAGTTAAGGAAGTTCATGGAACTTTTGGTGCATACGATATCTTGGCAAAAATTGAATCGCCAACTGTTGAATCACTCCGCGAGACAATCACGTGGAAAATTCGTAAAATAGAAAAAATCCGTTCAACTCTGACCTTGATGGGCATCGAAGGCCAAACTTAATCACTTCTTTTTCTTATTATGTTACTGCATTTTATTTTCGTAATTAAAGAAAATGAACTTGGTAAGAGAGACAAAGAATTTGAATATGTGACACAAATGTCACAGTTTTACAAGGAATGGATAAAGAGAAATTTTTCAAAAGACGTTGATGTACAATCTGATGAGATGATTACAAAACCAACTGGCTTGCTCCAAAAATTGGATACCCATCAATTACTCAAAGATCACAGAGAACGAGGAAAGGACATCTATCATTTTTATCTCACTCATTTTCGACCTTGGTGGACAGATTGTACTTGTGAGGGATATCACTCAGAGAATTTTGGCATGTCATTATGGAATACTCCAAAAAATGAAGATGACACTTTGTTTTTAGCAGAAAAAAATTGTACTACTGTTTCACATGAAATTGCTCACGAATTGTTACGACAAACAGGTAATAAAAAATACATTGAGCTTGTCCATGATGTTTGGACAAGACATATTTTTGATAATTTACCTTTTGAACAATATGATAAAGATTTTAAAAAAACTATTAGTAAACCCTATTTTTTAACAATTGATACCTCAAGCTTTAGGTTATAATACAAACCATTTTCTTTTAATTACAAATGATTGTATTTAGATATGTTTTTTTGTAAATGCCCTGCCCAAATAACATTTCACTCATTAATTAGGAATAATCTTTTACGATATAAAAATAATCAAAACAGATTTGGTGTTTATGATGTTTACTTTACTATGGAGGATCAAATTAACCATGTTGTATACCATATTACATGTAAGATCAAGAAACTCTAAAGCTAAACAAAAGTATTACAAAAATAATGGAATAAAATGGATTTAATCTAACACTTGGTTACAGAATAAATTCTATTTTCAAAGTTCGCAGTTTTAAAATCTAGTTTATTTTCTGGATCTTTCTTTCTTGATTTACTTAATTTTTCAAGTTCTACTAGAGAATCTCCTTTGAATCCAACTGATGAACCATAAACAGCATCAGTTAACATAGTGCCATGATCCCCTTTCTTAACATCATCCGCAATAGCATAGAACTTTTCAGCCTCTCTTTTCTGAACTGGAGTACCAGTTGCTTTATTGAATGCAA
>JBQTHA010000100.1:0-10485 GCA_052390375.1 Nitrosopumilaceae archaeon | reverse complement strand
TTACGAATCTTACTGTTAACTCTATAACATTTTATACTGAGGATAGAACCTTTTTTGCGTGGGGCCCGTAACTCAGCTTGGTAGAGTAACCGGCTCATAACCGGTGAGCCAAGGGATCGAAGCCCTTCGGGCCCACTCTTCCCAAAAATCGGTTTTCAGGGAGGAATTTACCTTAGTTTTAAAATAAGTCGCCAACCTATGTACTATGGCTGCAATGAAGAATCAGAGTTATATCTGAAAAATGATGTGAAGGCATTTGTCTGAGCTGCCAAGTTTTTTAATTTTGGTTCACTTGCATTTGGATTTTCTCTAAAATCTCACTACTTACCAAACTTGCTTCGTGTAATGACTTTGTTATCTCTATAATGTCAGTTAATTGATGTATCTTTACTCCTTCTGAACCTAAGATCTTTTCTGCCCCTTCTAATCTGTTAAGAATAACATAGGCATCTGTTACTACAGCTCCTGCTTCTTTTAGTATCTTGATACTATTTATCATAGAACTCCCCGTAGTTGCCACATCATCTATCATTAAGACCTTCATTCCTTGGTATATCTTACCTTCAATTGATTTTGTTGTACCATGTTCCTTTGGTTTGGTTCTAACGTAAATTAGTGGTTTTACAGTTTCCATTGCTAAAGCAGAAGCTATTACCAATCCCCCAGTTGGTACAGAAGCTAAGGAATCAAAATTATCTAATCCTATTTCTTCTGAAATTAAATCTTGGAGATTTTTTACCATTTTGCGAAATTGATGTGGAAAACTTGAAACTAGTCTTAAATCAACATAGTATGAGCTGCTTTTTCCACTTGATAGTGTAAAGTCTCCAAACTTTATAGCTCCATTTTGATGTAAAAAGGTTGCAAACTCTTTTACAAATTCCACACTAAAATTAACTAAACTGGATTTATTTTGGTTTATGTTTTTGTTCATTTATGCCTGAAATTTGGTTAAATTATGGTAAAACTGATATCGTACTAGACATTCGAGCAGAAAACCTCGACCAACAACTAGATTCTCAAGGTAAAGCACTCAATTATTCTGAACTTAGAGAAAAACTTGACACCCTTGATATTACCAAGCCAATGGAACTTGTAGTTCTAAATAGCTCAAAATCAATTCAAAAAACCATTTCAGCCCTTTTTGAAAAATGTGAACAAAAATCAACCCCAATACCACGAATTTTAGCAGATAGAACAATACTGAATTATGTCAAGTCATACCTGCCTGAAGGAAGCCTGATATCTGAGTTTGGTAACGATGACCTCTCAAATTCTAATCTTGTTTTTGTTGGAGAAATGGAGTTTGATGGATTATTTGGATTTGAAACTATATCTACAAGACTGATTAAAAAATTTGGAAATGAGCAAATGCTCTCCGCATATGAACAACGAAAAGGCGACATTCCTGCACCAGGTGAAGTAATAGATAACATTCAGACCGCTAAAAAATTTACAGACTCTTTTGAAATTATGGCAATTGAGATTGTGGCAAATCAAAACGGGTTAGTTGATTTGTCTATCGGACATCCTTCATCCACAATGTCAATCTCAAAATCCTTTGGCGAATCAGCTACTAAACAGGTAGAAAAGCATCGAACCATGATGATTAGTACTGGAAAAGATGCAAGCAATGATAATCTTAGTAAATCTTTAGCATCTCTATGGAACTGTAATACTGCAATTAAAGATAATGGACTAGCAATACTTCTTGCAGAATGTAAAAATGGAATTGGGTCTGAAGCAATTCAACAATTCATTGAAGGTAGAATGAGTATAGACCGACTCAAAAAACCTGCCAAATATGTAAATGGAATGGAAGATCTGTTGTTCTTAACAGAGATCCAAAAAAGATTTCAGATAGGATTAGTTTCAGTCTTGCCTGAATATTATACAAAAAAATTGAACATAATTTCTTTTGGAGGAATTAAACGAGCAATGGATCATATCCTCAAAATACAAGGTATCAAACAAAAAGTTGCAGTAGTTTCTGATGCTGCACGAATTCTCTTAAGGTAGTATAGTAGGAGGAAGAGGTGCACATAATATTGCAAGAACAACTACTACTGCGTATAAAATTTTTCGATTTTTAGGAACTGGTGATACGTCATCAAGTGGCATTGCACTAGGATTTCGAGAACCAAGAAGCAAGATAAACATCGCCATAATGAAATATCCTAACACAACAAGAATCCCAATACTTGCATAAGTTCCAATCCTATGCACTTTTGCTCCAAAAAGTGCACGAGCCATATGTCCTCCATCAAGTTGCCATGCAGGTAATAAATTCAAAAATGTAATTAAAAATCCAAGCCATGCGGCAAACAAGACAGGAGTCATTATCACTTCTTCTCCATTTCCACCTTTTCCAAAGATTGCAAGGGATGCCTTCATCAGTATGGGCTCATTCATTTCAATTAATTCAGATCTTGAAAACAAATCATCTGCAAGATCGTTAGTAATTACTGGTGCTGTGTATGCACCATACATTGAGACAATAATTGCAATTGCCAAGCCCGCAATAGGTCCTGCAATTGCAACATCATAAAGAATATGTCGGTTAACCGTTAATCCTCTTGATGTTATTACAGCTCCAAATGTGGGAATTCCATAGATAGGTATTCCTGGAATAAAATATGGCCACGATGTTTTTAGCTTGTGTAATCTAGCTGCAATTAAATGACCTGACTCATGGATTCCTAAAATCCCTAACAGCGAAATTGTGTAAATTACAGCTATATCGAAAGGATCTCCAATGTTGATTACAGTATTTGCACCAATTGTTCGGTAATATCCATCAATCATTACCAGACCAATAACTATTGCAAAAAGAATTCTAGGTGTCCATGAACTTGATAACCATTTTCGTTGTTTTCGTGGAGGATATCTATTTACTAGAATATACATACCATCAGGTGATTTTTCCATTCTACAGACTAAATCTCTTGCCTCTAATTTTTGGGCTAATCCTACAAATTTGGATTTGAACTCTCTGTCTTCTATTCTGAATTTCAAAGTATCCAAAGTAAGATCTACATTGGTGACCTCAAACTGTGAAGAAACTATTGAAATAACTTCTTCCTGTGTTGGCTCACTCATTCTTTAACCTCGAGAGATAGTCCATTAATGCTTTTGCGGTTAAAATATACTAATTCTAAAAATACTCAAAATTAAATATTTGAATCTATTACCACTAGTGTGCAAGTAATCCTTAAGCAGATAGGAGATTGTTCCATTAGGAGATGTGATCCAGCTGATCTAATCCCAGTGATGGAAATTAATATGAAAACCCTTCCAGAACATTATTCCGACTATTTCTATGAAAGTCTACTAGCAGAATTACCGGAGGCATTTCTTGTTGCAGAAATTGAAGGGAGAACAATTGGTTATATTATGTGTAAAACAGAATATGGATTCTCAAATTTCAAGAAATTAGGATTTGTAAAAAAAGGACATGTAGTGTCTGTTGCTGTACTTGATGAGCATCGCAAAAAAGGAATTGGTAAAGCTCTTGTAGAAGAGGCAATTAACGGTGTTCAAATCAAAAAATGTGATGAGCTATACCTAGAAGTTCGTTGTAGTAACACTGATGGGGTCAGATTATACGAAAAACTTGGCTTTATCATAAAACAGAGACTAAAGACGTATTATCGTGATGGTGAAGATGCCTTTTTGATGGCAACTGAATTTCAGTACTAGATTCAAATAAATAAGTCAGGCCAAACTTGTAGCGCAATGTCAAAACGTCGCTCTACTGGTATTGCCATCTTTATTTTGTGTATAGTTGGTTTTTTTGTATATGCTTATCTTCTCATGTTATCTGAGTGGAGCCCAATAGTTCTACAGTTATCTATGCTTATGATAGTTGGTGGAGTTCTTGGAGTAATTTCTTGGATTGGTTATACTATGGCAACTACAAAATCATCCCCATCTTCAATTACATCCGATGATGAATAGTGATCTATTTTGTAATTCTTACATCAACTACGGTTTGATAATATCTAGGACCTACAGCTCTTACGATTTTAGAATTAAGGATCTTTGATTTTATTGGTGTGATGTCTAGATAGTGCTTTTCAGAAAGTTTTGCAGCTTGTGATTTTTCGTCTGCATGAATGTGAGAATAATAGTGAATTATTCCATTACTTTTTGTTGCTAATATAGCCGAATTAAGAAATTCATCTGATCTTTCTGGTAATAACATCAAAACTCTGTCCCCTTGGTCATGAAATTGCTCTTCAATGATTTTAGCAGCATCCCCCTGAATAGAAATAACTCTCCCAACAAGTTTTTTATTTAATTGTATATTTTTTTCACATAGTTTTGCAGCAATAGGATTGATGTCTATATTATACACTGTACATTTTTTCCTTTTAGCTGCTATTATTGAAAACATTCCAACGCCACCAAACATGTTGATTAATATTTCTCCATCTTGGACTAGATCTGCTATTCGATCTCGCTCAGTAGAAAGCCTGGGAGAAAAAAATGCCTTCTCTACGTCTACAATAAATCTACAACCAAATTCTTTATACTCTGTCTCAGTTTTATCCACTCCTGCAAGAATTTCTAAATCTCTTGTTCTAAAGTCACCTTCAACTGACGATGATTGATAAAAAACGGATTTTGCAGTTTTGACTTGTTCAAGTAATGTTTCCCCAATAATTTTCTTCTTTGACAATAACGAATCTGGAATCCTAACTATTATAATATCTCCAATTTGATCAAATGCTGAGAAGAGATCTTCACTTTCTTTTTCAGAAAGAACATTTTCAAGTGCTTTTTTTAGCATCCGAGTCAATTCTTGTAATAGAAATTTCCAGAGTCTTTCTGGGTTTTATCTAACCTGCTATCGCTTTTGTTTACTCTGGGTCTAAGTGATTTCTCATCACGACGAAATGTTATGCCTAGGGACTTTAGAAATCTATTCATTGCATCCATTTTTGACATAGGAGATGTAGCATGCCCTTCTATCCCAGAAATTCCTTCAAAAATTACCATTGAATCAGAAATAAGATCCATTAATTGTAAATCATGATCAATTATAATTGCTGATTTTTTATAAGAGCGAACAAATTTTTGAATAAACTTTGCAATCGCAATTCTATCCTCGACATCTAAAAAGGCCGAAGGCTCATCTAGTGCATAGACATCTACTTTTTGTAATAAACAAGAAACTACTGCAACTTTTTGAAGTTCTCCCCCTGATAAATTTTTCACAGACTTGTTGTAGAGTTTTTTTATTTTTAGTGGATCAATAATTTGTTCTTCTTCAGTACTTCCTTGAATAGGACCTCCGTTTGCTTTCTCTAACAAATCAACTACTTCAACATCAATGTCATTTGTTAGATACTGTGGTTTGTAAGCAATCTTAATTTTTTTGTTTATTTCACCTGAATCTGGTTTTTCAACCCCTGCAATCATTTTCATAAAGGTAGTTTTTCCAAGAGCATTAGCTCCCATAATCCCTAGAACCTCTCCTTTGCTTACTTTACCTGGTTCAATTGTTACTGAAAATGATGGAAATTTTTTCTCAAGTAAGGGATATGATATAATTTCATTTCCCATCTGAAAGTTCTCTGTTGTAGTAGCAGACGAATCAAATGTGAATTTTTTGTCTCTGAATCTGACATTTTCATTTGGTAAATAACCATCTAGAAATACATTGATTCCAACCTTTGTTGAAAGTACTTTTGATACAATTCCATAGGCAGCAGGTTCACCATATAATACATCGATGTAATCGCTGAGAAAGTCTAGTAAAGTAAGATCATGCTCAACTACCATTACACTCTTTCCAATTTTTGCTAATCCATGAATTACTCTTGCTACACTTGTTCTTTGATATACGTCGTTGTAAGAAGATGGTTCATCAAAAAAGTAAAAATCAGCATCTTTGGAAGTGGCAACTGCTACTGCTAATCGTTGTAGTTCTCCACCGCTTAGCTCCTTTAGGTGGTTTTCTAAAGAATTGGTTAATCCTAATTCCTTTACAAGCTCTCTTGAAACTCCTCTTTCATCGAATTTTTCAAGTAAATCTTTGGTAGTACCATCAAAAACTTCAGCAACGTTGTAAACCTGTTGAGGTTTAATTGAGGCCTTGATATTTCCATCCTTAATTTTTTCAAAATGTGATTTAAGCTCAGTTCCACTATAATATTTTAAAATATTATCCCAATCTGGAGGTTCATTATAATTTCCCAAATTTGGTTTTAAGTTGCCAGATAATATGTTGATGACAGTACTTTTTCCCATGCCGTTCCTTCCAAGTAATCCAACTACTTCTCCCTTTGTTGGCGTAGGAAGCTTGTATAATCTAAATGAATTAATTCCATATTGATGAACTTTATCTGTTGCAAGCTCTGATGCTAAATTTATAATTGTAATTGCATCAAATGGACAAACCTTTACACAAATTCCACAACCATTGCAAATGTTTTCATCAATTTGAGCTTTTTTTATTTCTTCATTTAATATAATACAATCAGCACCTGATTTGTTTACAGGACAGTACTTGATACATTCAAGACCACACTTTTTTGGTTGACATAATTCCTTATCAAGCACTGCAACACGATGAGTCATTGAGTGTACACCCTTTTTCTTTAATTTATATCTCTTCGAGAAATCGAGTTAGTTTTTCAATCAATTTGATTGAGTTCTGAAGATACATCATAGTTACCTTAATAGATAACATCAAAAAAATACCTAACAAGCCGGCCATAGCGTTGGGGTGCGACCCAGTCCCATTCCGAACCTGGAAGTCAAACCCAATGTCGCTGCTGTGTTACTAAGATGCGAGAGCTCTTGGGAAGCAGTAGTGCTGGCATCTTTATTTTGAAAAAACTATAAGCTAGCTTAAACCGATAATTGTATGCCTAATTGTTCTGTTTGTGGTCAACCATTTGATGATGATATTCGTTTTTTGAATCACATGATGGAAAAACATGGATTTAGAAATCCTAACGTTGACAAACCAGATAGAAATAGTAGAGGATACTAAATCTCACCTTATACATTACTTCTAGACGTTAAATACTAATTTTGAATTCCAAATTATGCATATACTACATCTTACCAAGTATCAATGTAAGGAATATTTGCAAAAAGCATTACTTATGTCCTAAAAGGAACAGACCTTGATCCTGAATGTAAAAAATAATCTTCTATAATGTTCTAAGATAATCTAGAATTAATCGTACTCCATAGCCAGTTGCTCCTTTTGGATTATAGGATTTCTTTTTAGTTGCATCCTGAGTCCATGCAGTTCCTGCAATGTCTATGTGTGCCCAAGGGGTATTATCTACCGCATTTGCCAAAAATGCTGCTGCTGTTATGGTGCCAGCAGCTCTTCCCATGCCAACATTTTTCATATCTGCAACATTTGACTTGATCATATCCATATAATCATCATTTATTGGTAGTTGCCAAAGATCCTCAAAAGTTTTCTCTGATGACCTCTTTATTTTTTCTGCTAATTTCTGATCGTTACTTACAAGTCCTGCAATATTATTTCCTAATGCAACAATGCATGCACCAGTAAGTGTTGCAAAATCAATTATTGATTTTGGTGAGTATTGTTTTATTCCATACGATAATGCATCAGCTAGAATTAGTCTGCCTTCTGCATCTGTGTTTAAAATCTCAGCTGTTTTACCACTGTATAGTCGTATAATGTCACCTGGTCTATACGATTCACCACTTGGCATGTTTTCAACAGATGGAATTATTCCTACAACATTGATAGGTAGTTTTAATTCTGAAACTGCTTTCATTATTCCTAAAACTGTACATCCACCACACTTATCAAATTTCATCTCATCCATTTTATCACCTGGTTTTAATGAAATTCCACCAGTGTCAAAGGTTACAGCTTTTCCTATAATTACAACTGGTTTATCATTTAGTCTGCCTTTGTTATGTTCTAAAATGATGAGTTTGGGTTCATTTTTACTTCCCTGACCAACTGCTGAGATTCCACCAAACTTTTTTTGCTTGAGTTCATTTTTGGAGAAAATTTTGCATTTGAGTTTATTCTTAGTTGATAGCAATTTTGCAATGCTTGCAAGAGTAGTTGGTGAACATTCATTGGGAGGAAGGTTTGCGGCATCTCTTGCAAATAATGTTCCCTCTGCAACAATTTGTGCCTGTGAAATAACCTTTTGAGCATTCTGTGAATTTGAAACTAAAATTGAAAGATCAGGTGATTTTTCACTTTTTTCTTTCTTGAATTTGTCAAATGAATATAGAGAAAGCATAGTACCTTCAACAACTGCTGAAATTGATGAGTCTAAATCAATCGGAAATCCAATTGGAATAACTATTGAAAATTCTGATAACCCTAAGCTACGTATCTTTTGCGCAATCTTCCCTGTAACATTTCTCAATACATCTGTAGATAGTTTGTTCTTTGAGCCAAGTCCAGCAATTAAGATCTTATTTGCAGGAGTAATTCCTAGAGTTTGAATAATAGATATCTCTCCAACTTTGCCTTTGGTTTCTTTGATTGATTCTTTTACTGAAGAATTGATTTTTTTGTGAATTTTTCCTAATCCAAGTGGTTCGTTAGAGTTTTCTAAAACAAAAGCACAAAGAATTGGAGTCTTTTTATTTGAAGGTTTAGTAGATTCTGCTTTTATCTTCATAATGTTTGCCTCGTACGTTTAGTGGTATTATAGATTACTTTATCTTTATTTTTTTACTATTTGTCAGTAGACTAGCAGAACGAAGAAAAACCGCCTTTGTAGTTTTACAATCCAAATCACATGATTCTTGTATGTTTAGATCTCTAGTACTTCCATTTGCTCTAATTATAGCTGACATTAAAGGAAATAATCCTGCTCTTCCGCCGTAAGCTGTTTTTCTATCAACATACCAAAACATTTCAAGTGCACTAGAATCCAAAATGTCTTCTCGTAACTTTTTTCCAAGATCTGTATAATGACCCACAATCCGTAATCTACCTCTTGCCAAAAAGTTAACAAATTTTGCAAATTTTATACAAAGATAACACTGGTTATCATAAAGTACAAGTGGTACAAAGTCATCTAATTCCATAATTATGTTAGGCTGCGATCGGATTAAAATTTTCGGAAGTAGCTTAATATTTCATTTACAAAGGAACAACAAGGATGGGCCTAAATTACTATAAAATTAAAAAGAATGTTCTCAAGGCCCGCAAACTTGTAATCAAAGGCACAACCGCAGCAGCTTCTGGCCATCCTGGGGGCTCCTTTTCAATGGCAGAAATAATGGGCTGTCTTTTTAACAAATATCTTCGATTTGACCCAAAAAACCCTCTCTGGGAAGACCGAGATAGATTAATTCTCTCAAAGGGACATGCATCTCCTGGTCTTTTTTCTAATCTTGCCGTTGCAGGGTATTTTGATCCTTCAGAGATTGAAACGCTAAGAAAGTTTGGAAGCAGACTGCAAGGACACCCTGACCTAAAATGTCCTGGAGTAGAATTTTGTGGAGGTTCTTTAGGGCTAGGACTATCATATTCAATTGGTAATGCACTTGCTGCAAAAATTGATGATAAAAGTCATCGTATCTATACTATAATAGGCGATGGCGAATCAGATGAGGGACAGATTTGGGAAGCAGCAATGGCAGCTGCAAAATTCAAAGTTGATAACATGACTGTCTTTGTAGATAGAAACTTCATTCAACAAGATTCGTACACAGAAAAGATAATGCCCCTTGATGAAACTCTTGAAGGAGACGATCTTTCAGAGATGTGGAGGGATGCAAGCAGATGGAAGCTTAGTGACAAATGGCGTGCATTTGGATGGAATGTAATTGACATTGATGGTCATCGAATTGAGCAAATTGATCATGCAATAAAAAAGGCAAACCAGACAAAAGGTGTTCCTTCAATAATTATTGCAAGAACAATCAAAGGAAAGGGAGTCGAACATATGGAGGATAACCCGCAATGGCACGGAAAGGCCCCAAAACCTGAAATGGTTCCTATAATCAATGCAGAACTTGAATCACAATTTATGATTGCACCATCTATAATTGCAGGAGACATGTCAAATTTAGAAAATGAGGTAAAGCGATGTGTAGAAGGAAGAGCAGACTATATTCACCTAGATGTAATGGATGGTGTGTTTGTTCCAAATACTACCTTTGATCATACAAAAATAAAACAGCTAAGACCACTTACAGTTATTCCGTTTGATGCACATCTAATGGTAAATGAACCTGTAAAACACATACGAGATTATGTCGACGCAGGATGTGATATAGTAACTGTACATACAGAAGTTTGTGATGAATCAAGCTTTGGTGAAATAAAAGACATATTACAACAAAATCAAGTTGGAGTTGGTCTTGCAATTAATCCAGATACAAATCTTCCACAGTGGTCACACAAATTCATTGCAGATTTGGATCAACTAATTGTAATGTCAGTAGTTCCTGGCAAATCTGGACAAAAATACATCGAGTCTAGTCACGAGAAGACTCAAAATCTAGTTA
>JBQTHA010000099.1:0-32170 GCA_052390375.1 Nitrosopumilaceae archaeon | reverse complement strand
TCGATGTCGGCTTTTCCTATCCTGGTCCTGCAGCAGGGGCCAAGGGTGAGGCTGCTCGCCTATTAAAAGGGAACATGAGCTGGGTTTAGACCGTCGTGAGACAGGTCGGTCTCTGCCTGATGGAAGCACGGATGTCTGAGGGGAAGTTGCTCCGAGTACGAGAGGAACAGAGCAACGTCGCCACTGGTTTATCGGTTATCTGACAAGGTAGGCCGAGCAGCTAAGCGATTTAGGATAAGTGCTGAAAGCATCTAAGCACGAAGCCTATCCCGAGACAAGACATCCTTTCGTAAGATGAAGGTCCGCAGTAGAAGACTGCGTTGATAGGATGGACGTATAGATCACAAGCTTCGGCGAGTGAAGAGCGTGCCATTACTAATAGACCAACACACCGGTTCAGCCACATACATAGAGACTATACACGATGACTCATATTTTATTTTTAGATAGCGGATGCTGTAGATTTTAAAAAATAATTTTCTGCATGTTCACACTTTCTCAATTAATTTTAATTAAAAGATCGACGTAAACAATGACACCCTAATGGATGTTGCAATGTGGGTGTATTGTAATAACTGTCACAGAGATGCAAAACTGAAGCTAAAAATAGGAACAACCTTAAAAGAACTTGAAGAAAATTATTCCTGTCCTCACTGTGATAAAAAAGGAAAGCTAATACACACCTAATTCGATGATTTTATTTTTGGATTTTGTCATAGAATTTTTTTCAACAATATACCATTTGCCTGTTTTACTTTTCTTTTTTGGAATTTTACCATTCTTCCAAGAGTTCATTTCAAAATACCAAATTGGCTGATTGGGATTTTTCCAATCTGTATTTTTTTCATACCCAAAGATATAGAAATAACATTTTCCTCCAGAGATTAATCTGTCATAGAGATTCTCCAATGCAATCATTTGACCTAAAGAAATTGTAAAAGCATCAACTGAAAATTCTTTTGATTCTAAAATTATAAATCCTCCTTTTCTTTCTATAAGCCAATCTACATCGGTTCCTCCTGTAATGCTCATTTTATTGAGAATTAAATTTCCAAGATTTTCTCTGCCTTTTTGGAACGCTGCAGAATTGGCAATGGTATGCTTTGGTGCGTTCTCATCTTGGCTTTTTAGCAACCAATTCATAAGGCAAAACTATCAAATAAATGCGATCATTTTTTCAAGAATCAAAACCAAATAGATTCTAATCAACATCCATATTTTACTGCCCAATCCTCTTTTGCAAATTCACTTGTCTTGCAGTATTTGACAAGAATATTTGCATTACCACTATCTAACAATTCTGAATTAAGTACCATATTGCCACAATAGACTTTGCCTAAAATTCTTTTGTAAATATCAAAAGGCTGTCTATCGTCTTGGTCAACTGTAATAAACGAACCAACTGGACATAATTTTGTTGTAAAGGCAGTTGCTTGTGGACCTCCAGGTTTATTTTTCTCATATGCATCAGTCAAAGATAATCTAATGGTCATGTAATTTTTAAGCTGTATAGTATCCCCATCAATTATTTTCTTTACCTTATCTGTGATGCATTTGTATTTTCCACAAAATGTGCTTTGATCAGTTGATTTTGAGCTAGAACTAGGTTGTACAGGAACAGTAGACTAGGGAGTCATTGAAGGTGCTTCTTGTATGCTTTGAGATCCCTTTTGTTCTTTAGGAGCAGAAGGTGAAATTGATTCAGACGAAACTGATTCTTCTAATTCTCTCTGATAGCCAGTTTCTTCAGGAGTAGAAGAAGTTGATTCAGACGAGACTGATTCTTCTAATTCTCTTTGATAGTCTATTTTTTCAGCTTGGTTTGTTCCAATTCCAACAAAAACCAAAATAAAAGCTACTCCCGCTGAAATTGCACCTATGGATGCAGCTTTCACAAATATAGTAGGCGAAGCTAGGAATTAAGAATTTTCAGAAAACTAATTTACTTTTAGTGTGAATCTTACTGTTTCTAATTTAGGCATACATCATCATTGGGGCCATAGCTAATCCAGTGAAGATACCGACAAAGAATCCAATTCCTGTGATAATTATACCAAGAATTAGACAATTTTTTGCTAATTTTGGATCATCTTCTTTTAGAACAAAATATGCAATTACTCCACCAATAATACTCATAAAAATTGGCAGCAAATACCACCATCCACTTCTCTTTCTTTGTAATTTTTCCTCATTAGCAGCTGTTCGGAGGTGCTCTTTTACCAGCCTTCCGCAATGTGTACAAACATCAGCATCTAGTGAAGGTAGTTCCTCTCCACATCCAGGACAAAATGGCATATGATTTTTCTTGTAATCACTGGATAAAACTATTGCTAGACAAACCATCTAATTCCTTATCGACAACGTTTATGGATTCCTATCATGTATAATATACAATGATTTACAAGTCAATATTTGACAAAGTGTTGGGCATTGATCCCAAAATTCGTTTTGCTACAATATTTGATATGAATGGGAAGGTTGTGTTTAGTGTGCATCGAGAAGGTGTACAGAGCTTGCTTTCACCAGAAGAGAGTCAGAGATCATTACAGCTTGCAATTAACGCATGGATATCTAGAAATGAAGTTTCAGATAAAATAGGAAAGGGAAAATATGCTCTAGTAGAATATGAAAAATTAAAACGAATCACCCTGCCTTTGGATTCAGAATACATACTCTACATTACAACTGATGTGGAAGCGGATCACGCTTCAATAATTACTCGGGCGTTGAGATTAAAGTATGATGCACTTCATTCACCTGAAGGAATGCCGTTATAGGTCAAAATACACAATCGACTCCAAGTAATAGACTAGTTTTGATTTTTATAATAAAGTTTGATTACTTTATCTACTACTAGATTTGTGTCGGCATCTTTTTCAGTGCTTAAAAGTAGCAAATGGTCCTCACCCAAATAAAATGAAAAACGTTTAACTTTATAGTGTTCTGCCAATGTGTAAATTGTTTTGCCAAGCGATTTTGACATATCTTTACGTGCCTTCCAATTAAGAATGGAAAGATTTACCAATTCATTTTCATCATGCTCTGAAAGTAGGTTCTGCGCACCCTTACGCAAACCTCCTGCAACGCGCTTTGCCCATGAATCATAAACTGTAGCAAACCTGATTTTAGGGTCAGTTTCTAAAATTTGTGAGCAAAAATTTTCATAATCCAATGGTTATTCTACACGTCTTTAATTATTAGAGTTTTATTTGTCTTCAAACCATTTTTCATGAAGTTAATTGTTCATGATATGATATCCACATGACCTGCATTTGTAGACATTTTCTTTTCTGCCTTGCGTTTCATCTATATCTAAATTAGAGATTATATCCATTGCAGTATTACACTTTGGGCATTTCGTGAATTTTCTAAACTAATCTAGGACAAGAATTTTAGCTTAATCGACAAGAGGACAAAGAGGAAATCTATGATGGTGGACTATTCCAATCCTAAACCCCTCTGAATTCTCTCATCTTACCAGTCTTTTACTGGCCCTGCTGTGTTAGTTGCAGGCTTGTGTGTTTTAACACACATCATATTGTGGATGCAGTGTTCTATTCATCTTAAATTACAAATGCCGCAGTGTATAGATTACTTGACATTTGATGTGAATTAAGAATTTTTCAGAGTTGTTTTGAAGGTTGAACATACAAGTATTCTTAAGGATTTTTGGATATATGTAATTTATACAAATGGCAGGTATAGTTTGTAAAGATTTGGACAATTGTGATGTCTCAGCTCAGCAATCCGTTAAGAGAATCCTTGTTCCATTTAATGATGCAAAACACGCACCAAAAGTTTTTGGTAAAGCATTAACGATTGCAAAATTGTATGGAGCCTCCATATGTGTAGTATCAGTAGTCAACAAGGATCTTCAGCGAAGCTGGGTAAATGACACCCCTAGTCGTGAAAAATCAATGTCACTTGGCACTGTCGATATATTGAAACAGGGAATAGCCAAGTTGCAGATTAACGCAAAAAAATTCAAAATTCCATTTGATTATACAATAATTCCATCAAAAAATGTTGCAGAGTCTATTCTTTCTTTGATTGATTCTCAAAAAATAGACCTAGTTGTTATGGGAACAAAAGGCAATGCAATGTGGAAGGAAATGTTAATGGGGAGAGTTTCAAGTACTGTGGGGTTAAACGCAAAGTGCTCCGTATTATTAGTAAAGTGATTTAGCAAAATTAGAACACTCGTCGTATATAATTTGAAATTATTTTTTTCTAGCTAAAACCAATCCAATTCCAGCAGGAGCTACAACATACATTCCTACGTTCAAAAGAATCAAGCTAATTCCATATACTAAAACTTCTTCTTCTGAATCCATATCCACATAGTTTAGAATTGACAATGAAGTAAGTAACGGAGTTATTCCAATCTTTACAACTTCTTTGAATGGTGGATTTTGTCTTTCCCAATCTGCTATTGTAGGTGAAAAAGAATAGTAGAGTTCATTGAATCCAGTCAGAAATAAAGTTCCTGATTCTGTTTTTAATAGATAATTATCACGTAACTCTCGTAATTGTTGAACTTGTGGAGCTAGCTCAGAACCAAACGTTGCAGTAGCTATTAGACAACCGCCTTGAAAACTTGACTTGGGATCTTTTTCTGTTTGATTTTGCGATTCAGAACTTATTGATTTTATGCACTGATAAGTGACCTCAGATTGGATTTCATCCATTTTCTGACTTTCACAACCAGCATTGTTGATACATTGACTTGCAGAATCAGGAGAAGAAAAAAGATATTGATTATTACAAGAATCAATGATGCTTAAACAATTATCTAGTATGGCTTTAGCATCTGCACAAGCATCTCCAAACGCTAAATTAGATCCAGTAGAAATTGATAAAATAGCACTAGTAACTATGAATAACATTGTAAAGATATGCCAAGTGCTAGTCATATTGTACTAGTTATTTCACTAGAAATTAAGAATTCTCAGACTCAAATATTTACAACTTTAAAAAATAACTTCGGCAAATTACTTAAGATTATGCCAAAGCCAATTAATGCAAGGAATGCATAATAGAAATTGTTTTCAAAAATTCTAGTGGCAATAGATGGCTCGCAATCAGCAAAAAGAGCATTTGAGCAGTCTATTTACTTGGCTAGCAAATGTGATTCAAAGTTAGAAGTAGTGCATGTGGTGCCATGCGAATTTGGAGGAGACAGTGTAAATACATTTGAACTAGTTGAAGAGCTAAAAAATAAAGGTAAAAAAATCCTTGAGCAATGCAAGAAAATAGCAGTCAAGAAAAACATCTCAATTAAAACATTTTCAGATCTTGGTGATCCTGCAAAAATCATAATCGAGCTTGCAAAAAATAATGACTACGACCTAATTGTAATGGGAAGTAGGGGGAGAAGTACATTCAAAGAGTTGCTACTAGGAAGTGTGACACAAAAGGTAGCACATCATGCCAAGTGTCCCATTATGGTTGTTCGATAAAGATGGAAAGCACTTTACATTTGTAAAGACCATTTGTAGATAATTATAAGTCATGTTATTGTTTTAGCTGAATTATTGTTTTAATTATAATAAATCTATTCTAATTTTCACTAAATTCAAGATCAGTTTTATTAATGATCAAGACCAATCAAATACGGAAGCTAATACTAACTCCCCACCATCTCGGGTTCTTGTGACTTTAGAACGGTGTTCGATTAGTACAGTTCCGAAAATGACTGAGGACCTCTTGTTAGCTTCCATATCTCAAAATCATAATAAATTAGTTCCAATTTTCGCAAAATCATTTTATATAAAATAATTATGTTGTTCATAAATGAAACCTAATAATTCCTACGCGTTGCTTAAGTATGATATTTGTGCTTAATTATTCATGCAACAGCCTAGTTTCAAAACAAAAAAAGACGATCCTAAGACAATATCTTTTGTAGACCTTCCAGAAAATGCTATCAAGTGGGCTCTGCTCTTGAGACAATAATAGCGTCTAAGAGGTAAACATTACATTCGTTTATAGGATGTATCAACTTGATTAAAGCAGAATGATTTTTTGGAATTTAGTTCAATTTAGAGCCCTACAGACTCGAGTCCCTCTGGACTCTATTTATGAATGATTATACGTGCACCTGTAACTGTGGTTGCGCAAATCCCTCTGATGATTATGTTTGTCATAATTGTAGGATAGGATTGTGTAGGATTGGAATGAAAAAAACGGTGATAACATAAATGATTAAACCAAGAAATAGGTTAGGGTCTTACTCTTTATGGGAATAAAGACAAATTCTGCATATCTGTTTATTACATGCAATGCTGGCAAACTTGACAAAGTAATGACTCAGATTGAAAATCTGGATAACATCAAAGAAATTCAAGGAACTCATGATGAATATGATATTATAGCAAGGGTTGAATCAACTATTGGATCATTTACAGAGATTTATTGTGCAAAAAATTAGAACGCTAGTAGATGTAAGAAGTACTATGACGTTACACTGTAAACAAAATCCCCAATAATTTAGGGAAAATTGGCATAGTTATAGAATCAAGAAAATTCACGCCAATCGTTCAAAATGTTTAGTTTTACTGTAAAAAGGATTTTTTTCCAATCTCAAAATGATGCTGCGAAAGATTATGCTGATTTCTCTAATCATTTTTGGTGTATTCGTACTTGTGTCCCCTGATAGTTTTAACTTTTTTCAAAACATCCAAGATAAAGGAGAAAAAAGCATACATGAATTAACAGATCCGCATGAAGATACAATTGATACTTTACAAAATAATATTCAAAAGGCCTTTGGCTTTGTAGGCGAAAAAATTGAAGGCTTGGTCTTTTCTGCAGATGTATTTTTATCAAAGCAGAAAAACGATAACAAAACTTCCAATCTGCTAGAAGAGAATATATTTTTTGGAAAAATAAATGGGCAAAAAACAACTGATCCAAAAACCACCCCTACTGGAATTTCTAGTGGAGGAGATGGCAGCGGAGAAAGCGGCAGTGGGGGATCTCAACCAATAAACAATAATGGAAACAACAATCAAGCAAACATCCCACCAATTATTCAAAATCCTACCACTATCGCAACTGAAATACCATTTGATACACTTTCACTAATAACCAAAAAACAATCAGATAATAGAGTATCAATGAATTATGATGATACCTCAGGAAAAACCACTAGTGTTACGGTTCAAATTAGAAACAAAGAACAAGTTCTCTTTACTGGGCAATTTTTCTCACCAAGTTTTGAAACTACAATAATGGATCTTTCAGCTACCCCACATTTCATTGATTTAGTTGTAGAACATCCAGTTTATGGGCAAGTTATTGCAACGGCCTTTATTCCTGCAGGAAGTACTGATACGGTCATTTACGGCGTATTTTCAAAAAATTAAAAAGTAAACAAACTTAATTTTTTATTTTTTAGATCTGCTCGTTTTTCAAATATCCCCATTTTCTTAGATTCTTTTGACCTGCATCTGACTGTAACAAGACATTAACCTCTGTTGCAGTAAGGCTGGGCTTTGTTGAATCATGGAATCCCCCAATACTAGGACGGATATTTATCCCCAAGGTATCAGCTAAAAAGTCATTATATGATTCTTTTATGCCCTCTTGGTTACGGAATATTTTTGCAAGCTCAAACGTATTTTCTTCTTTGAATTTATCCCATTTTTCCTGAAGGTTTTTTTCCTCAAGAAATTGAGTAAAAAACTCTAATTGGAATTTCTTTTTATCCACATTTTTCACCTACCTAATCCGTATTAGGTTGGAAAAAATAATCGTATTATTCTATGTGTGTCCAAATTGCTACGACCAAAAAACCCTCTAGAGCATATGACAAAATTATTCCTAAACTAGTTTTTCAATTATGGAGCAAATATAGTCCAAAGCGCAACCAATCCTACTAATCCAATAAGGCACAGCCCAATTGCTTTATTTGTGTCATCCATAATTTCTGGCCCAAATAATTGATATTTAACATATAATCCAGATTCCTAGAATTGATATTACATGTCTAAATAATTAAGGCTAAACTTATTAAAAGAGTAAAAAATTAGCATTTTTAATGGGATTTCTAAGACGAGACAAGCAAATCACTGGAACAATCTGCAAGGAATGTGGAATGGAGTTTTCAGAAATTGAGAGAATGCTTCGCCACATGATAAAGGCTCATACAAAATCAGGTAAAGGCCCAAGCTGCAACTGTTAGAATTTTTGTTTTATTGCATTATAGATTATAATGAATCTTCGATATCATGCTCTAGATCTGTAAAGTCGTTCCACCAATTTTTTACCTCGTCTGACATTTTTCCCCGCGAACCCTGATCAAAGGTAGTTAATAGATCTTTTGGTAAGAATTTTTTTTGCAACAATTACCAAGTTTTTGTATGTTATAAAAAAAGAAAAAAGAAGTAAGCATCGGTTTATTGCAGGAGGTCTATTTCTTACTTCTTTTTGATTTGAATTAATTGCTGTATCGCCATACCACACGACAGTAGAGTAAATGCGACAGGATACACCCCACTAGATATGCTCAGGGGGATTTCAGCAATGTTCACGCTGTTTGCGTACAGCACTAATGCTACTGGCAAAAGAGCCAGAATTAGGACCATCTTGTATTTTGAGATACTTGACTGGCCTATTTTTTCATTAATTTGGTTGCTCATGTCTAATCGATAGAGCAGCCATTATACCACTATTTGAGCAAGACCTAACAAATGACCATACAATAGTTCAAAAGCTAAACTATTTTACAAGAAAAGTTCACCTTTTGAACCCCTGGGCATATTGTTCTAAAACGGATTATATTTTATGATCGATGACCTTGACAAAAAAATTCTAAACATGCTAATAGCAAACGGAAGGCAATCATCAAGAGAGATTACAAAAAAATTATCTGAAGAAGGAATCAAGATTTCTGAAAGGGGTCTAGGAAAGCGAATAGCAAGACTGGAGCATAACAAAATCATCATAGGATATACTGCTATAGTAGATATGAAAAGGGTAAACATGGGTGTTCCAAGGCTAGTCACAGTAAAACTATCATCGCCTACTGATTTTGTCCAAAGACTAGCTGACATGAAAGAGTATTTGGCTAGCGCCCCATTCTGTGATTTTTCTGCAAGGTCTAATGGCAGCTTTGATTGGATAGAGCTAAAATTTTTCAATAGTGTAGATCAGGCAAACGCAGAGGCAGACCTTTACAGAACATGGTTTGGCGATATCATAGAAGATTATCAGTCATATGATCTAGATGTCTACAAGTTTGGATGGCAGCTATTTGAGGAAAAGGACTTTCATGCATTTATGCAGTTTATGCAAAAAAAATCAGAACAAAAACCCTTTATCAAAAAAGGTACCCATTATCTAGAACCGCAACTTAGAGCATAATTTTTACTTACTAGTTTAAAAAAAGAAAAGAAAGTGACATTTCTATTTGTCACTTAGCCAATTCTAAGACCAGTGCCTCTACCTGTACTCATCTGAAGACCAGACGCATCTGGAATTATTGTTTCTCTCATTTGCTTTATGCGAAGTGTTTTTGTACCCTTACAACTAGCTAGCCCCCGATCTCCTGCTAGTTCCCGTAATTTCTTTTCGTATTGTTTGAAATTTTTGCCTGCCCAATTAGATTCTTGGATTTTTTCTTCAATTATTTTTGTGCCTTTCTCAGCTACTCGTCTTACTACTATGGTATCTACAAAATCAATACCTACCATTGTAATAACTAATCAGTTATGATAGATAATGTAGAATAAGCTAGTTTGTTAAATGTTCAATTGATTAGCTTACTTCGTGCTCCATTATGTATGGAAAATATTACAAACATTTGGTTAATAGATCCCAGTACGTAGTGATTCTATGGCAAAACTTTGTTGCGTAGATTATGGGTTTGAGTGTGACTTTGCTTCAGAATCCCCAAATGCCTCTGAGATGATTGAACAATTTGCAAAGCATACATCAGACGAACATGGAATAGAATACTCCAAAGAAGCATTGATGCAGTTTATGCTACGAAAATACAACTCTGCAAAGTATGAAGATCTCTATATGCAGACAGCATAGACTATTCAATGATTATTTTTTGTAAAACCCGAGTATCAGTGCAGTTTGAGTGATGCTCTTCGTAGACTATATTGCATTCTGGGCATACAAATTTGAAGACTTGCTTGCACAGTTTACACTTGTCAGCCTCTAAAGTTTCCTCTCCGCAATGTCTGCAAAGTTTCGGGTTCATACTTTACACTTGTAAAATTCTCAATAATAATCAACTGTGTGTTCATTTATTACCAACAGGTCAAAATTCGAAAATCAGTAATTCACTGGTTTATATTATTCATAATTTAATTTCTCACTTGAAAATTTGATCATTTTGGATCAAGACATCAAATTATTATTATTTTAAAATTTTTGCTTGAATTTCTCATAAGAAAAATGAAACTAGTATGATTTTCTTACATGTATAATTAAGGTTCATAAAATCTTTAGATCAATCATCCTCTTATTTTCCTAGAATCCTGCACGCCCATTTTGATTCTTTTTGGAATTAAGATAATTTGTTAGTGATTTCTCATAATGCATGCTTAGCTAGAATTGTAAATGATTAGCTATTTTGCTAAATCTCAATGAAATACCAGAATAACTAAAAACTAGTAATGGAAAATAATTCTAAGAAACTGTGTATCGGGTGTGGGACACTAGGTGTAGAAATATTTCTAGAACCCAAGTATAATGGCCTCAGAGGCAGGTGTTTAAACTGTCTTGGCGATTGGCCCGAATCCTAACTTTATTTCATAAGATTTAGATTCTAATATGGTACAGTCACCAAAGTGGACTATACTGCAGAGAACATTGCAAAAGACCTGTTTGAAATTGCCAGTGAACAGAGGTTAGAAATTTTATTCCGACTGGGAGAAAAAAAATCAGCTGTTTCAGTTATTGCAAAACAATTAGACGCAACTATTCCTGAAGTATTTCGAAACTTTGAAAGACTGGTAAAAGCTGGATTAATTGAAAAAGAGGTAGACGGAAATTATCATCTTACTATTTACGGAACTACCATATTAACACAAATTCCTTCGCTGACATTTCTTTCAAAGCACAAAGATTATTTTAAAAACCATAGCTATGGCAACATCCCAACTAAATTTATTCAAAGAATAGGCGCCTTGGCCTCAGGAAAGCACATCAAGGGTATGGTCAAGGTTTTAGAGCAGTGGAAAGATATTCACAAAAACGCTGAAAAATATATTTACAATATTTTAACCGAAATACCATATTCCCCAGATATTATAGAAACTGTTGCGGCAAAAGCAAAAGAGGACGTCAATATTCGTTCAGTGTTATCTGATCAGGTAATTGTTCCAAACGCAAGAAAAGAAGTCTATGAGAAGCTGCAATTTAAAAAATTTATTGAAAAAGGAATAATTGAAAGAAGAACGCAAAATAATGTACAGGTTGTAGTTTTATTAAACGAAAGCGAGGCAGCCGTAATTTTTCCAAAAAATGGGGAAGCAGACATGACTGAAATGCTTTACAGCTCAGAACCAGGATTTCATGAATGGTGTTTTGATTATTTCCAACATTGCTGGGTAAATTCTGTGCCTTTCCAGGAGCGAAAATTAATCCAAAATGAATAATTCAATTTAAAAAAAACTTACCAATTAAATTCAAACGCATCGTGCTCTTTTAATTTCTTTTCACTATTCCAAGTCACTACCATTTTATGATTTCTAGATTCAATATCTGGTGCAGGAGTTACGTTTATCTTTTCTTTTGTATTTGGATTAAATTTGTAAATCCTATTTTTTAATTCCATCTCCCTTGGAATCATTAATTTGTACTTTAATTTGTCACACTCAGCTGCTATAACATACTCGAATTTTTTGTGTTTTTCTTCCCAATCGTATTCTAAAGTCACTGTTTGTTTTTTATTGAATCTTACTGGCTTTTTTAGCTTAACATAAAATTCTTTTAAGGAAGGATTATCAGTGATAATGCTACTTATTTTTAACATGTTGCCTTCCTCATCTTTTGCACGAATATTTAGGTCAGCAATTCTCTTTGACGTGTCTCCACCAATTTGATAAAAGATCTCACTCAATGGATTGTCTTTATCTTTTCTAATATTAAGAACCTTCCAAATCCAAGTATGGTGTGTCATCATTGTTTTTGGATTTTTTACATCAAGAATTATCTCTACTTCCTTAAACTTGAAGCTAGTTGTACTACTATCTACCATCTCATCTGGTTTTAGTTTTTGTATTCTACCTTGTTGTGGAGTCTTTTTGTTTCCAAAATCTCTTCCATAAATGTTGTAAATTGAGATCTCTTCTCCATGTTTTATAGTATATTTTTCAATGGGATGAATGATTGAACTATTTTGATGGGATAGTTTTCTTAATCCGTTTGCAATATTATCTGATGCAAGGATTTGATTTGGTCCGCACAAATCCATAACCCGTCTTGCTAGGATTATGCCTTCTCCCCAAAAAGCTGGCCTGCCTTCTACGTCTTCAATAAAAAAGATATCCCCAGTATTCATCCCTATTCTGATAAAGATTTTATTTTTTTCAGGAGTAGATTTGTTATGTTTGGTAATAGCCTTGTGTAATTCTATTGCTAACTGTAATGGTTTTTCTGGGCTATCGCTAAATCCAATAGCCATGCCATCCCCAGTCCAGTGGATGATAGTTGATTTGGGATCCCTCTGTTTGAATGTCTCAGTTTTTTTAGTAATTTCGTTTAACGTCCTTATCTTGCGGGCCTGTGCCTTTATGGTCATCTTTGGGTCAGCACTACTAATCATATCTGTAAATAGCCAATGATACGTCTTTGATAATGTTTGAATTTCACTTATTGCAAGATCGTCATCTTTTAAGAGATGATAGATATGTTTTACAAATTTCTTAGGTGAGGACTTTAATATCTCATAGCTATTTTCTGTGGGAGCCACTTTTAGCTTTACTCTTCTTCGTTTGAGTTCTCCAAGAACCCAATCCTTGCTTTTTTCTTTTTCTTCTAGTAATCCCAATGTTTCTGCTAACATATTATTTTTGAAATTTTTAGCTGATCGTTTCTTGACTAGATTTCTTGTCATGTCTTACTTTGAAACTGGTGTAACGTAATAATAAATGATTTATTAAAAACTCAGTTATGGAATCTTAGCATAAATTACACTAATGGCCTAATTCCTTTTCCGATTTTAGTCTTTGATATTTTATATGCTCAAACTAATTACGATTCCTCCGCCTTTGCCTAATGCAACTAGGGAGTCATAATACATTTGCTTGGTGTATTCATATTTCATAAGCATACTAGAAATTCAAACGATATATCACTCATTGAAAAATGTAGCTAACCATTTACAAATCAAGCTAAGTGGTTGTTATCAATCAGTTTTAGTAAGAAATCGTATGGATGGAAAAGAACAAAGTATGAACGTGATTAAAGATGAAATAATCTCTTTTTCTGGAAAATTTGAAGATTATTTTATTTCTATTGTAGATATTGTTGATTCGACTAAAATAACATCATTTTTGTCTCAAAAACAGACTTGCAAATATTATGCAATTTTTCTTAATGTGATGGCCTCAATTGTAGAGGAATTTGGTGGAAAGATTATAAAAAATGTAGGGGATAGTCTTTTGTATTATTTTCCAAAAAAATTAGAATCTTCTGAAAATCTATTAGCCAAATACTCCATAGAGTGTGGAATTGCTATGTTATCTGCAGGAAATAGAGTAAATGAGTTAATGAAAGCAGAACATCTACCGTCTGTAAAATATAGAATAAGTGGAGACTATGGTACAGTAATGATTGCAAGAGAAATTCATTCTGCACGAGATGATATATTTGGCCCACCAGTTAACATGTGCTCAAAGATTAATCGTCATGCCAAACCTAACAGTATGGTAATAGGTGGTGATATGTATCAAATTGCAAAGTATTTTCAGGAGTATAGCTTCAAGCAATGTTCTGATTGTGCAACCGGTCTAAAATTTAACTATCCTGTATATTCTATTGAATCTAAAAATCCCAGATGAGATGAATAACTTTGAATATGATGAGGATCATATCCATACTCTGGGATTTAGTGTGGGAGGATATGGGGCATTTTGGAAAAATGGAAAAATAGCAGAACAATAAAAATTGGTAAAAATGGAATTTCACAAGAAAATGTATTAGTTACAATTTTTTCGTTTATTTTATTCTCATCGTTACTTTCCTATCCAGAAGTATATTCAGATGTATTTGATTTTGATGAGCCAAAAAATATTAGTACCACACCTGGTTCATCATTGACTCCACAGATTGCAACTTTAGGGTCAAATGTGTATATAGTATGGCCAGAGCAAGACGACTCTGGAAATTTTGAAATATTTTTTACTAGAAGCGATGATGACGGTGTAACTTTTCCTTTTGGTATCAATAATCTAAGCAATAATCCAGACTTTTCATTCTCTCAGCAGATTACGGCAGCAGAAGAGAATGTGTATGTTGTATGGCAAGATGAAAATTTAGGAGATCAAGACATATTTTTCACTAGAAGCCATGACCATGGGGATACATTTAATGGAGGAACCCCGGGTTTTCCAGAAACTCCAATTAACATAAGCAATACTCCAGACTTTTCAGACTTTCCACAAATTGCATCAGTGGGTAATAACGTGTATGTTGTATGGCAAGATCAAAATTCAGGAGATGATGCAATCCTTTTTAGTGCAAGTCACAATAACGGGGATGACTTTGTTGTAGAAAAGAAAAACCTAAGTTCTAGTTCAAGTACTGGTGTTCCACAATTTCCACAAATTGCATCAGTGGGTAATAACGTGTACGTTGTCTGGCAAGATAATAATATTCTTGTCGATCCGCCTACTTTAGAAGTTTTCTTTTCCAAAAGTAATGATAAAGGTTTGATTTTTTCTGACAGTTTGAATCTTAATGAACTTGCTCTTTCTTCCTCAAATCCACAAGTTACGACAGTAGGTGATAATGTGTATGTTGCATGGGAATCTTTTGGAGATGAAGGAAGTGAGATCTTATTTAGTGCAAGTCACAATAACGGTGATACCTTTGTTATCCAAAAGGAAAAAATCCGTCCAGATTCTAGTACTAGTGCTATACAAAAAGGATCCATGCAAATTGCGGCAGCAGGTGACAATGTGTATGTTGTCTGGGTAGAAGATGATAACGCAGGAACTTTAGACATATTCATACGGGCAAGCAATGATGGCGGTCTCTCATTTGGAGATCCAATTAATCTAAGCGATAACTCTGGCATCTCAGAGTTTCCACAAATTGCTGCAGTTGATGACAATGTATTTGTTGTATGGCATGATGATGTGTCCATCATTCACGATGTGTTTTTTGCTTCTAGCACAAATGGCGCAAGTTCATTTCAGACTAAAATTTTGAGTACTCCAGATTATTCATTGTTCCCACAGATTGCAGTTGGTTCTGCACATGTAATATGGCAAGAGACTACAGATAATGATGAGATATTTTATAATCGTGGTATTGAAACACCCACCTCCCTGACATTTGATGCGTTTAATTATAAATTAAGTGATACTGCAACCATCACTCTTACAGGTGTTTCAGGTCCAGGTCCAAAACCAGTAATCATCTCTTCAAGCGCAGATCCATTGGGATTCTCACTTGACTTGATAGAGACAGCTCCAGGAACTTATACAGGAACAATTACATTTTCTACAGGTAGTTCTGACCCTCCATTAGGTATTCTAGAGGTAAAAGTTGGTGATATTATCAATGCTGATTTTGAGGGAATTGATGTAACCGCTAACATATTTCCAAGAACCGTACTCTTATTAGAAGAATATACTCTAAGCAGTTTTGCAAAAGTTACTGTAGAAGATCAAAATTCTAACCAAGACCTTCTAGTTGCTGAAACAATCACAGTAGATATAAAATCTGACACTGACCAAACTGGAATACAACTTGATCTTAAAGAGACAGATATAGACTCTGGAATTTTTGAAAATAAAGACTTGATATTCATGAGCGGACGTGATTTCTTTTCAATAGGTGACACAGTAACCATGATTCAAAAAGAAACAGAAACCGCATTTATTACGGATAACACAATTAAAATAAAAGTACGGTCAACATCCGATTCAACAGGAATTCCAGATTTTGTGCTTACCAGGACTGGACCTGACACGGACTTTTTTGAAGGTACACTTGAATTTACTTCTGGAGAAACATCTGGAAACGCAATTAAAGTTGCTGATGGGAACATTATCAGTATTGAATATCGTGATGAGATTGCAAATGGTTTGATAATCCCAAATCCTGATAGTACAGTAGGCGCAATAGAGGCAGCTATTGATGATACAATTACTGTGACATACATGGGAACCAGTACCACTGCCAAAATCGTTGATAGTTCGGGAGGAGCCGGACGAGGTGGAGGTGGTTTTATACGACCAGGTTTAGTTCTTAATGTAATCGTAGGAATATTTGGGGGTGGCAGTGGAGGTGGAAATAATCCTCCATCATTTGGAACCTCTTCGTTTGCAACAATTACTGGCGGGGAAGAAGGATTTGGCGGAATAATAAGCGATAATGATGTTAACACTTTAGAGCAAACAAAGACATTCAAGGTAGGAGAAAAGGCCGTTCTACGATTTGACTTTACCGAAGGAGGAGGAATCGGAAAGATTGAACACATTGGCCTTTACACAAACGTTCGTGATGGACAAAAAAGACAAGATAGTGACGCTTACATCTATTATGATCCTTTAAAATCACCAAAAGTAACTATACATGATCCAAACGGACTATTCTCAGAGACAAACTTTGAACTTTTACAAGAAGATGTTACAAAGTTTGTCTTAAAATTTGAGATAACATTTGCAAAGCCTATGGCAAAATCTGACCTTATCCTAGAATCATGGAACACCAAAAAATGGTCATCTCTCAATAAAATTCCTAACGCCATTGAGGTAATATCTTCAGGAATTGTTCAAGAGGAAGAATCAGAACCGGCAAAGACATTCTTAGAAGATGTGACTGATGATAAAGTAGTTCCAGTGTGGGTGAAAAGTAACGCAAAATGGTGGTCAGATGATAAGATAGATACTGAGAATTTTATTTCAGGACTAGAATATTTGGTAAATGAAGGAATAATTAGCGTTTCATTACCAGAGGGAATTGATAATTCTATTTCAGAAGTGCACCCTTGGATTAAAAACACAGCAGGATGGTGGGCAAACGATATGATAAGCGAGGATGAATTTATCACAGCAATTGAATGGATGATTTCAAATAACATAATACAAGTGGTAGCATAAATGGCTGTATTCTTAGACATCGATGATTTTTTTTGTCTAAATGGATAAATACTAATATTGTTATAAAAAACTAATGGGGCATAAGGTAATCAGATATGACCTTATTTTATTAATTACAATCATATCTGTAATTGTTTTTTCTACTACGCCTAATTCTTTAGCAACTCATCCTCCACATGTTGATGATGGGACTTACACTGAAGACCCAGCTTTTCTGAACCCGAATCCAAACCCCAGTCCTGTCACATGCACAGACACTGATTCTGATAAGTTATGTAACAGTTGGGAACTATACTCTGGTATTCAAATCCCTGTTGGAACTCAAATTTACACTTGGGGGTGTGGTAACTATGGTCCTGATGGAGTTTGTCCTCAAACTAATGTTAGAGACATTTTCGTTGAAATTGATTACATGGAAGGCCATGCACCTGACAGTGCAGCCATTCAAGCTGTAAATTCAAGTTTTTGGAACAATGGGGGAGTAAGATTACATATTCAGGTAGATCAAGAAATAAGGGAAAATGGAACTCCATATCACCAGCGAGAAATCTCCACACCAATAAACACCGCACCCAACACCACATTTGACGTAATAAAAAGCGACCATTTTGGAGAACTAGCCTGTATACTAGCGGATAATGTCGTTCCGTATAATGATTGCTTGACTGCTAAAAAACTAGGATTTCATTATGCAATGTTTATTCATTCACAAACTGGCAACCCAGGGCTTTCTGGAATTGCTGAATACAAAGGAAATGATATCATTGTATCCCTAGGGAATTTTGACAATGAAGTTGGTAGCACAGCCCAACAAGCAGGAACCTTCATGCATGAGTTAGGACATAACCTTGGTCTACAACATGGAGGCAAAGCAGATGACTATAATTGTAAACCAAATTATCTTAGTGTGATGAATCATGCATACCAGTTTTCCTCTACGCCGAACTATGGTCGCAATCCTACCGTGTCACCAATAATTCAGAGTCCACTTGCTGAAAGCACCCTAAATGAAAATATTGGGATTAATGTTGGGGGTCAAGGAAGATTCATTACATGGAATGGTGGGACCTATTTTGTACCCCCTGGTACTACTGCAATTAATTGGAATGGAGTAAATGGATACGAAAACCCAGCAACTAATGATCTAAACTTGATATCTTCTTTAGGTTGTGACGGTACGGGGGATTCTCTTGTAGCCAGTAATGATTGGGGTACAGCCGGTTTAGGACTATATTATAATTTTCGAGCAAATTATAACAGCTACTTTTTGGATGGCACTGCCTTGCAAGTTGACTCTCAGAATAAAACAATAGTTGAGCCAGATTTGCCTGAAGAAGAATATATTCCTGAAGAATTGACCCATGAAGCATTTACCAATTACCTTCTGGAAAGAATTAGCTCTATAAGTGGTGTTCTAAAATCATCAAAAACGCAATATTCTCAAGCTAGTCTAGAACAAAAAATAAAAAATAATGAATTAGGGGAAGCATTAAAAGATTTAAAGTCATTGCCACAAGATGATGAGAACATAAAATACATTGTAGAATTGCTAGAAAGTGCAACTAAACATAGTGATCCAATAACAGGAAATTATGATAAATACTATAACAAGGATGGAATATTGTCTGGCCCCTCAAAACAAGTCTCTAATGGAATACCGCTGACAGACGAAATATGTAAACCAAGTCATAGAATGGTACGCTTAGACAAGGATAAATCAAAAGATACTACATCAGAGGCAGTCTGCATAAAATATTCTAGTCTTCTTACTTTTATTAAACTAAAAAAGGACTTTGTTGTGGCAGATAATGGTATATGTGATGGATTTTTCTATCAACGTCAAATATATGAAGAAAATAAATCTTTTTTTGATGATTTAGATGATGCTTCAAGCGCTGATGGTGCCAAATTGAATTGTTCCAATTATTTTGCTCAACTTGACACCTAGACCACAATTACTTTAGTATTACAAATTTCGAGCGAAAAAATTAACAAATTATTTTAGGTAACATAAAAACAATCAATCTTTTTTATAGGTAACGTTGTCTAGTTCATTTTCAACATCTTCAATTTTGATTACAATTGTTTTCCCCAGTCTGTTAAAAATTCTCTGTCGTTTTTTATTTGTAAATATACGACCAAAAATTACATCAACTGGCAATAGCACGGCTTTGCCAAAACTTGAAATGGCGATGCTTTTAAAATCAGCAGGCTCCCCCTTCAAATTTGTAATTTTAAGACGAAATACTATCTTGCCAATTGACTGGCCTGTTTTGTATTCTAGAATAAGCCAATACAAAAAAAACACTATACTAATTGGGGCAAATTCAAATGAACGTGAATATTCAAAATTGCCACTAATAATTTCTTCAAAGTTTGCGGTACCAATTACTATAAAAAATACAGTAAAGGCTGCTGCAAAGATTATTACATAATCTATTAACCAAGCAAAAAATCGATCACTCCATCTAGCGATAGTTAATTCAGTTGGCTCTTTTGACGAAGGAGCATCTTCTGAATCTGACATGTACGCATTTCATTGAGAATCAACTAATAATGTTTCTGCCATTTTTTTTGAACAAAATTGCTCCGCATCCTAATTTGCATTTTGTTATTATACAGGATAAATCAAACAAAAATCAAGTTTATGATTTAGATGAATCCTTCAGATATTAAACAACTACAAAATGTTTGCATGGCAATAGGCGAATTAAAATCACAACTAACTGAAGTGCTTCCTCATAATGGCCATCAATCTTTATACTTTGAAAATGATGAAATTACAACAGGGCTAGTAAATAATAAAACTGAAATTAAAATCCATCTGCTTACTGGCCAGCTGCTTTATTTTCATAATGAGGTAGGGTATTTTATAGATCTTACTAAAGATAACATCTATGAAAAATTATCAAACATTACAAAAAAGTACAATCTGATAATGCCTGAAATAAAACTTGATAATGTTAGTCATGGTCAGCTTTCTGAATTTTACAGCTATGCAATAAAAGCAAAACGAACAATTGAGCTTTTCAGAATGACCCTTGATGGAAATTTTACTCTAGTTCATCTATGGCCTCACCACTTTGATTTTTCTGTAGAATGGTTTACAGGAAAAAAAGACCAGCAAATTGGTACAGGAATATCACCTGGCGATGAACAATACCAAGACCCGTATCTTTACATGAATCCTTATCCATTTAATCCCCAAGTAACTCAATACAATCTTCCCATAGGCAAATGGCACACCTCTTCCTGGAAGGGAATTAAAGTAGACCGCGATGATTTAGGGAACTATTCCCAAACTGAGGTTTCTGATTTCCTTTCCCAGCTTTTCCTTATTGCAAAAAAGAATTTTGAATAAACTTGGCTTAGATTTTTATCTTTCATATTATTACAATTGGTGAATTAAACTGACTGAGATTAATTATCAGGCCTATGACGGTAAATGCAAAAAGCTACTTGAAGAAGACGAAATAAGATTTGCTGGCATAATTAATGAAGTAGGAACTCTAGTATCTGGCGGATTCAAAAAAGACATTACCCCACTAGAAGAAGACAAAACAAAACTAAAATCATTTATGGAATTTGTTTCTAAAGTTTCAATACGAAAAGAATATGATCAAACACTTGGGCCAATTAATTATCTGGCAGCACGAAGAGATAAAGCAGTGCTTGTGAGTTTTCCATTTCCAGTCAGCAAATTTGTTTTATTAATATCAGCAAACCCCTCAGTAGACATTGAAAAATTAGCTACCAAAGTAGTGGATATTTTTAGTGGCATTCGATAAATATTATTTTAATGCATTAATTTTTTGGCAGCTTTATTGAAAAAGTAGTTGGATTATTTCTAACAGAGATAGTACCGCCATGTGTCTCGATAATTGTTTTTGTAACCTTGAGGCCTAGCCCATTTCCGCCTGATTTGGTAGTAAACAATGATGAAAATACTTTTTTTAGACTTTCAGGCGGAAATCCAGGGCCTGAATCCTTTAGGTCTATCATTATAAAGTCAGTTCCTTCGCGAGCAAAAATATTGATGACACCATTATTTTTCATAGCTTCAATAGAGTTTTCAACTAAATTTGAAAAAACTACAACTAATTTGTAAAAATTTCCAAATAATTGGAAATCATTTTTTGGTAAATTGATTTGAATGTTTGGTGGACAGTTCTTTGGTATTATCATACTCGTTAATTCTGATAATGCAAACCATCTTTTTTTGATGTTTTCGGGGGAATGCTCATTATGATTTTTAGATGAATGTTTTTCTTCGTGTTTTGCACTGTCTAAAAATGCTTCAATTTTCAAAATGGATTTTTTTATCATTGTAAATGTAGTCAAAATCTTCTGATTCGCATCCTCTTTGGCTAAGGTTGACTCTAGATACGAGTTTGAAATCTTTAGAACCGACAGTGCATCTACTGCTCTATCAAGAAAATCTTCTCTTGAGCCTAATGCCCCATACTCTGTATGCAATTTTACTTTCCCAAGATTATGCATTTTCATTAACATTATTCACGAGGAATTATTATGGTGATGTTTGTTCATTTTAAAATTATAAGGATTCTATGATCTAATGAATTGAAAGGTCTACTATTTTATAGATTATCTGACATGACTCAAATTTTCCAAAAAAGAAAATTAACTCAGTAAATTACGTTTTATTTTTACAGCAACAAAAAACGGAATTCCAAAATAAAATCCTACATTAAGAGATAGAATTCCTATCCCCAATCCTATCATCTCTACTTCTGAATTAATATCTAAATGATTTAGAAGTGAAAGAGTTGTTAACAAAGGCGTTATGGTAATTTTTACAAATTCTTTGAATACAGGACTTTGACGTTCCATATCTGCTATAGCTGGCGAAAATGAATAGTACAATTGGTTAAATCCTGACAAAAACATTGCACCAACTTGGGTATTCATTATTTGAGTATCTCTCACCTCTCTTAACATCTGTACCTGTATTGATAATTCAGAACCAAACGTTGCAGTAGCAATTAAACATCCGCCTCCGTCTTCATTAACATCTTGAACTTCATTTTGTTTTGGTGTTTCTTCTACTTGTTCTTTTGCTGATTGTTCTATTTGTTCTTCTACTAATTCATCTATTTTTTCTTCAGTATTATTTCCAAGTACTTCGGCAGGAGTAGGATCCACTACTCCAACTTTGGCCTCTTCTTGACTTTCAGCAATTTCTAATTCAGAAAAATAACGACTCCGCTCGATTAATTTTTCAGCTCTATCTGGACCAGAATAACTCCATAGCGGATCTTCAATCAAATTTGCACAAACTCTTGATTCAATACTGTGCTTGTGGTGCTCAAAGAATTTGTCTCCCAGTAAATCATAAAGTGGTTTATTTTCTTCACACCATTCTATGCCATTTTTAGTAAACGCACCATTTGCGTAAAAAACAGTTGCACCATATACTGGATATACATTACAAATTATTGAAATCAAAGCAATCAGGGCAAAAAATGGTGACTTTTTCACTAGTCAGAAATGAAAATGACTATTAGATAAATCTCACCACTAATTCAAAAAACCTTTAACATAGCAAAATAATGGAATGCTAATGGACGTATCAACCCTAGCAGCTAAAATTCTTAAGACTAGCAAATCCATCCGTTATGTAACAATTGCATCACTGAGTGGCAAACTAGTCATTTCTGCACACAGAAAAACTGTCAAAACTACTCTTTCTAAAGCTGAAAGTAGGCAATCATTGGTAATGGCAGCTCGTGCATGGAAGCAAAGAAAAGCATTAGCAAAAAAGATTGGTAGATGTAAATATGTTCTAGCAGAGTATGATCGAGTAAAGCGTATTACATTGCCTGCTGGACCAAATCATATTATCTATGTCACCACAGATCCAAAAGCGAACCATGCTGGCATAATTGCTAGAATTCGCAAATTCCGATAAATAGTTAGAAATCTCTTTTTCTAATTATTTTTTTCATTCTTTTAGCGCTAATTATCTACAAGTTCAAAAAATCTAAATTTACTTTCTAACCTATTTTACAACAAGTACTGGCAGGTTTGATGCATGTAAGACATAATGTGAAACACTTCCAAAAAACATCTCCTTTACTATTCCTCTGCCTCTAGAAGCGATAACAATCATGTCGATTTTATTCTTTTTATTATGAGCAAATTTTACAATATTATATCCAACATTTCCATAAGAGATCTTTTCATCAAAGACAATACCATTTTGAGCAGCAATGGTTTTGGCAGCATTCATAAATTTTTTTACTTTTTCAGAGGAGCATTTTTACACCGCCATCCCTCTTCCAAATTCAGTTCTAGAGGGAGAATATATTACACAAATACCAACTATAATGGCCTCACATCTTCTTGCTAGCGCAATGTCATATCCAAGGCTCTAAGTGAGTTTTTAGAACCATCTAATGGAACAAGGATTTTTTTAATTTTTACTGATACCACACAACAATTTTCTTCTACCTGTTAAAAAACATAAACCTAAATTTTAGTGGTGAAATTCACAATTTACTATAATCGTTTTACACAAAAATTTATCTATATGAAAAATGAAGCCAGCTAGACTAGATGGAAGAAAAATTCATCACTATTGACGGAAACAAAATTCGCTATTTAGAGTCAGGTAGTACAGATAAAACTATAGTTTTACTTCATGGACTTGGTGCCTCTGCCGAAAGATGGGAATTCGTTATCCCTGAATTTAGTAAACACTACAAGGTCATCGTTCCTGATCTAATCGGATTTGGACACAGCGATAAACCTCTAGTAGATTATACTACAGAGTTTTTCTCAGATTTCTTATCATCATTTTTACAAAAATTGGGAATTACCAGAACCAACATTATTGGTTCATCTCTGGGAGGTCAAATTACAGCCAAATATGCTTCCCACCACCCAGAGGTTATAGAAAACCTAGTTTTAGTTTCTCCCTCTGGAATAATGAAACATTCAACTCCCGCACTAGATGCCTATGTGATGGCTGCCTTGTATCCAGATATAGACGTGGCAAAAAATGCCTTTCAAATGATGGCAGGTCCAGCTAGACAAATTAATCAAAAAATAATTGAAAATTTTGTTGAAAGAATGAAACTACCAAATGCAAAAATGGCTTTCATGTCTACATTGCTAGGTTTGAGAAATGCTGAGACAATCACAAAATCCTTAAAAAAAATATCAGTACCCACGCTAATTATCTGGGGAGAAGACGATCCTGTTATTCCAGTAAAATATGCTGATGATTTTGTATCTTGCATACAGGATTGTAGATTCTACATGATGGATAATTGTGGCCATACCCCATATGTTGATGATCCCAAAAGATTTGCAAAATTGGTGCTAGACTTTCTAGAAGATTAGAACAACCAAACCGTTTAAATACCTCTATATTCCTACCATTACCTATGAGTGGTAATAGTTACCAATATAATCCGGCAGAAATGTTTAAGGAATGGATCCAAAAAAGTGGCAAGGCTCAAACCGAATTCATGAAAAACTTTAGCTCAATGATGAATCCTCAGAGTCAACAATTTGATCCACTTGAAACACTAAAGGAAATCTCAAACAAGACTGTAGAGGCACAATCAAACTTTATGGAAAATATTGGTTCAATGCAATCAAAAGGCATGAATAAAATGTTTAACATGGCGCAAATGATGCCAAACTTCCTCACATGGGGAGCTTACAAAACGACTGTTGGAAGCAACGGGCGAATTTCGATTCCAGAGGCAGAACGAGATGCACTCGGATTAAAGGAAGGCGACTTGGTTCAAGTTGTAATTCTTCCTATAGAAAAGAAATCAAAAAGGGGGTGAAAATATGAGTAACACAGCACAATCCACACCGAATCAAAAAGACATCTTTGCAGTCTATCAGCAAAATGTTGACAAATACTTTAGCGGTATCAAGCAATCAGTACCACGTTATCACCAATCAGTAACTAACGTACAGCAAGAGTACCTTGATGCAGTAGAGAATGTAATCAATTCAACAATTGCACTGCAAAAAGACTATGCAACTAAAGCAGGTATCACAACTAACATACCTTCTGCAGTACTAAAAGTAATCCGCGATACCACAGAAGAGGTTGTAAAAGCCTATGATGTACAAAACAAAGTTGCACTAGCAGCATTTGATTCAGCACAGCAAAACATCAAAACATTCAATGAAAATACAAAAGCATTTGCTGATTTGAACAAAAACATAGTACAATCTTGGATTAGCACCTTCACACCAAAAACTAACTAGGTGTAAATCCAAAGTGTAAAATCAAAAGAGAATTTTTCTCTTTTTTCTATTTTTATCTAAGTTCAGAATGTTCTTTTAGCCATTGTCCCAACTCTGGGAGAACTTTTTTCTGAGACAATGAACTTGCAATCATTCCTACATGACCAGTAGGATAAACTCTCAATGTTTTATCTTCACTACCTACTGCATAATGTAATGGCATACTGCATTCCGGGGACACCAGATGATCTCCAATTGCAACCTGGGTAAAAATTGGCATTGTGATGTTTTTTAATGAAATGTGTTTTCCGCCAACATACATTTTGTCCTGAATCAGAAGATTATCCTGGTAGATATCTCTAATCCATTGCTTGAAAAGCTCTCCAGGAATAGGAGGTGTGTCGCCTAGCCACTTTTCAACTCTTAAGAAATTATCAACATAACTCTCATTTTCAATATTCCTAAAAAAATTAGTATATTTTTCAATACCTTGTTCAAAGGGTTTTAGGATTGAAAAACAATAGTACATAAATTCTGGAGGCATGTTTCCAATTGAATCGACCATTTTATCAACATCGATATGTTTTGCAAGATTGCTAACTACTGTTGTGTCACGCCATCCATCAATGACGGGAGCAGTTGCAACAAAATTTTTGACCTTTTCAGGATGCAGTGAAGTATAAACTGTTGCGATAGTTCCACCAGTACAATATCCTTGTAAGGAAACGTTATCAACCTCAGATTCATCTCTTACAAAATCCACACAATTATCTAGGTAACCATTGACATAATCATCCAAATCTAAATACTTGTCCATATTTGTTGGAGTTCCCCAATCCACCATGTACACATCAATTCCTTGATCAAGTAAGTTTCTCACCCAGCTTTTCTGAGGATGAATATCTAAAATATGATATCTGTTGATTAATGCATATGCAATTATCAAAGGAGTTTTAATCTGTGTACTCGTTCTTGGTTTGTAGTGTAACAATCTTACTTTATCCTCAGTATATGCAACTTCGTGTTCAGTAACTTCTAAATTAATTTCATCTAGTGCTGGGACAAGCTTAGGAGCCTCTATCATATTTTTTCCAAATTTGAGAAATTCTTCTACAAGTTTTGGATCTAGTCTATTGCCTTCTTCTATCATTTACTTACTCCTTATTTTTGATTCTTTTGTCCGTGATTCTAATTTTGAAACTCTTTTTCGTAATGCATGTAATTCTTTGTAGACTTCATCAATTTCTTTTTTGTTGGGTAGATTAGCAGACTGGAGCATTACATTTACCATCTGCTCCCAGTGCTTTGAAAGTTCAAGCTCACTAGCAACTAGTTTTCCATAATTCTCTCCAAATTTATGTGAATCAAATAGCTCAGTAAAATCATTATCAAACATATCAATCCAAATTCTTTTGTACGAATCAAATTGTTCCTGGTCGTTTGGAATTTTTGGCATCTTAGTATTGACCTTTTTTTGTGCATTAGCCCAGGTATCGGCAAGTTGTTGGTAGTATTCTGTCAATCTTTTATTAAATTCTGCAAGGTCTTCACTTGCATCTAATAACTCACTAGCAATTTTTTTTGCATTTGTTGAAAAATTTCTCATCGGACCAACAGACGTTAGGGCTTGCGGTTTACTTGACATTAGATATATCAAGTCTGTCCAAAACAAGGAAAGGTGTTTATAAAATTCTGCTGGGTCTTTTTGGAGGTCGTTTTTCACGACATTATATTATAAAAGCTCGCAATAAATAGATCGATATGTTTTATTTAGAACATGGATTATGACAAGGTTTGCCAGCAGATAATGATTCTAGACCCCAATATGCGGTCTGCTCGTGTAATTAACAATAGAGGGCATCTAGTTGCTGGGGGTATGAAAAAGGGCATGATGCCTCTTGAAAACGAAAAGCAAGATGAGATGATGTTTATGGAAATTGCCCTCCGGGTTAGAATGCGCCATGAGTTCGATAAGGAATTTGGGCCAGTACATTTTTCATTATCATACAGGGATAAGGTGATTATCTACAGTTTTCCCCTGCCTGACGAAAATGTTCTGTTAGTATCTTCTTCTAGAGAAGCTGATTTTGGAAAAATCCCCTTTAAAATATTAAAAATTGTTGAAAAATCTCCTAAAAAATCCAATTAAAAATCTAAAGTATCCTCTTTTATCCTTAAGAAAATCTCCAGGAAATCATTCATAAATTTTGCTACAAATGAAAACAATGTGAACCCTTGTGTATCAATAAAATTGGACAATGGTTTTTATTCTTATATTGTAATAGCCATAACATGTCTCAAGTCGAAAAATCAAACGAATATTATATGTTTGAACAAAAATGCCAGAATTTACTCGCAGAGCCTGAAATTCGATTTGCTGGACTGATTAACCCCATGGGGCATTTAGTTGCAGGTGGAATGAAAAAGGGTATGAAACCCTTAGAGGATGACGCAGACATGAGAAAACTCTACATGGAATTAATTTTAAGAGTTTCAACTAGACAAGAATTTGATCAAAGCCTAGGCGAAGTCGAGTATTCAGCTTCTCGAAGAAAAAAAGCAGTTGTTATGAGTTTTCCAATTGATAACAAGGTCTTACTTGTATCTGCTAATACAGATGTGGACATAGATGTCACAGCAAAGAAAATAAAGAAAATTGCTGGAATTTAGTTTTACTCTTTTAATACTACTCACAAGAAATCTACTAGATGGAATCCGATTCTATTAGCTGGAAAAAAATTGATACTTTAACCAAACTGCTTTCAGATAAAATCAACGCAACAGGAAAAAAATTCAATAGCATTTCAACTATTACTCGGGGCGGTCTTGTCCCTTCACGATTGATGGCAGACAGGCTTGATATTCACGAGATTCTTGTTGATAAAGATAAAATTCCTTCCGATTCTTTATTTGTTGATGATATTTATGATTCTGGAGATACTTTTAAGAAAGTTTTATCAAAGGTTGAAAATCCAAACCACCTAGTATATGCAACCCTTTTTGCAAGAAAAGGCAAACGCTATCCAAAACAACTCATATTTGCGCAAAAAACCACAGGAAATGAGTACGTTGTATATCCTTGGGATCGATTTGAGCATAAGAGAATGCAAAAATTCCAAAAATAAAACAAGATTGTTTTTATAATATCAGATTCGAAATTCTTGATTTATTTTTTATAGATAGCATGTTTTCTGATTTGTATCGATGTCTGAACTAAAGCGCCACATGGGCCTTTTTCAACTTACAATGTATGGAATAGGCCTAATTCTAGGAGCTGGAATTTATGTTTTGATCGGAGAAGCCGCAGGGATAGCAGGTGACACAGTTTGGATCTCATTTGTTTTAGCTGCAGTTGTTGCAGTTATTGCAGGATTAAGTTATGCAGAACTTTCTTCAGTTTTTCCAAAGGCAGCAGCTGAATATACTTTTATAAAAAATTCTTTTAAGAATAATTTTTTGGGATTCATCATTGGATGGCTAACTGCCATTACCTCAATTATTACAGCTGCTGTAGTGGCGCTAGGTTTTGGAGGATACCTTGCACAATTTATTGATCTGCCAATAGCAGTCAGTGCAATTTTGCTACTAGGGGCATTATCTATTATCAATTTTTTTGGAATCCGGGAATCTTCATGGACAAATATTGTCTTAACGCTTGTTGAGGCTGCAGGCCTTGTAATAATTATCTACATTGGGTTTACCTTTGCTGTTCCAGAGCCTGTTAATTATTTTGAATCCCCTACTGGCCTGAGTGGAATAGTTATCGCTTTTGTCCTGATTTTCTTTGCCTTTGTTGGCTTTGAGGATATGGCAAACGTTGCAGAAGAGGTCAAAAAACCATCAAGAACTATTCCAAAGGCAATTTTGCTCTCAATATCAATTACTGGAGTCATCTATGTTCTTGTTTCTTTGGCAGCAGTTAGAGTAGTAAGCTGGCAAGACTTGGGTGCATCTGCTGCTCCACTTGCTGCTGTAGCAGAAAGAGCATTGGGTAGTGGAGGGCATGTATTACTATCATCAATTGCCCTTTTTGCAACAACAAACACAGTTCTCATTATTTTAATTGCCGGAGCTCGTATATTGTATGGTATGGCAAGCGATAGATCTTTGCCTTTACTTCTTGGCAAAATTCATCTCAAAACAAAAACTCCATGGATTGCAGTTATTGGAATAATGTTAGCTTCAATGGCATTTGCATTTATCGGAGATATTGTACTTGTTGCAAATATCTCCGTATTTGCAATAGTGATAACTTTTGCTATGGTGAATTTAGCTGTAATTGTACTTCGATATACCGAGCCAACTATTACAAGACCATTTAGAGTTCCATTAAACATTGGAAATTTTCCAATACTGCCACTTTTTGGTCTAGGGTTTTCTGTATACATGGGATTTCAGTTTGAACTTCCTGTATTAGCTGTTGGAGGAGGAATTATCGGAGCTGGAATTTTGTTTTACATCATATATACCAGACAAAAGAAAAATTATCAACCAGATGAAGCGTAATAAAGAAATCTCATTTAGTATAGACAAGAAACTAATTCTCCTAGTCATGATTGTCTCTATTGTTACAATTTCTGTAAGTGCTTACTTGAGCTTTACTTCTGCTACTGAAGTTTTGCAAGAGAGAATGGAGGAGAGATTGCTTAGTGAATCAACACTTCGTGGCAATTCCGTCTTGTCATTTATTCACACACGAATCAAAGAGACACAAGTAATCTCAACTGATCCAATGATTAGAAATTTAGTTACCGAATTAAATGGCATACCTTATGATCCTTCTACCTATTATTCAACAATTCAAGAAAAAAGACGTGATTTTCTCACTCAAATCCAAGCGTTCCAGGAACTAGTTGGATTTTCAATAGGATTTGAGGATGTAAAAATTATTGGAAAAGATGGACGGGTATTTTTTTCTCTAGTAAGGCTAAAAACTACTGATAATTTTTCTGAAGATCCAAAGTTTGTTCGTGGTTTGCAAGAACCCTTTACAGTTTTTGAACCGGCAGAAAATGGTGGCAGTAAATTAATTGTAGGCACCCCGATTTATGGACAAGCAAAAAGTGTAAAACCAATTGGCGTAGTTATTGCAACCATGAGAACTGATGAATTCAATGATATTTTGTTGCATCGTAGCGGTTTGGGTGAAACTGGTGAGGTCTATCTTGTGAACAAAGATCATTTAATGATAACTGAATCCAGATTTATCGAAAACGCTCCGTTTAACCAAATTGTAGATACTTTACCAGTAAGAGAATGTTTTGAAAATGGTAAACAAGTAAGCGGAATTTACCAAGATTACAGAGCCGATTCAGTTTTTGGTTTTTCTTACTGTGTACGCGATTTAGGATTTGTATTGCTTGCAGAATTTGATGAGGATGAAACCTTACAACCCGTTTCGGTTTTACAAAATAGAATCTTTCTTACAGGTATTGTGATTACAATTGTTATGGCAATCGCAGCTTTCTTTATGGCAAAACTACTCTCAAGACCAATAATCAAACTAAAAGATGCTACAAATCAAATTGCCAATGGCAATTATAACGTAAGAACAAACATACGAACCCGTGATGAAGTGGGGCAGCTTGCTGCATCATTTGACATCATGGCACAAAAGATTCAGGAATCTCTAATCACTATTAAACAGAAAGAGGATGTAATTAAGCAGCAAGAAGATATTCTACTAAATTTCTCAGATCAAAGTGAAAATGGGTGTGTTTGCCTTATTGATATCAAAGATTCTACACAAATTACCGCCAAAATGACTGACACGCAAGTCAGCAACCTCTACAGCACATTTCTAAATGCAATGGCCACAATTGTTCAGGAATTCAAGGGAACCGTGATAAAAAACATTGGAGATGCATTACTATTTTATTTTCCAAACACAAATCCCCTTCCACTTTCATTCAAAAACGTAATTGATTGTTGTTTAAGTATGTGTGAGTCACATGACAAAATAGGTAACAAGCTTGAAGACAAAGGACTACCAATTGTAGATTATAAAATTAGTGCAACATATGGTTCCGTAAGATTAGCAAGTACTTCCACATCTGACGTCACAGATATCTTTGGTTCTACAGTAAATCGATGTGCAAAGATAAATGGATTATCCCCAAAAAATGGTTTAGTGATTGATGAAGGACTATACAACGCAGTTAAATCAATTGAGAAATATTCATTTAGTAAAATGGATGAGTTGATGCCTGATAACGAACAAGGATATGTTGTTTATACAGTAACAAGAAAATAAACAGTTTTTAAGATTGTACTTGGATTATTAATAATTATTTTTGCTGTTGATTTTTTTTATATCTATACATAATGACGTTGAACGAAGATTTTTGCAAGGGATTGGTAGTACATATTTTTCATATCCTCCTCTGTAGATACTGCAAACTGATTTACCAAATCAGTGGCAGTGATAATTCCCACTACGGTATCCCCAGATATGACCGGAATTTTCCTGACTCCTCTTGCATACATGAGATCTGCTACCATCCAAACAGATTCTTCTAGGTCAACGCCGATAAGAGGATGTGACATTATTTTCTTCACAGGAGTTGTTATGGGATAAGCATGGGCCACAATTTGTACTGCAAAATCACGATCTGTGATTATTCCCACTGGGGTATTATTTTCCATAA
>JBQTHA010000098.1:0-4520 GCA_052390375.1 Nitrosopumilaceae archaeon | reverse complement strand
TCGTCGTATCAAAGATGGAACTGTTATTGACCATATTGATCAGGGAAGAGGCCTTAGAGTCCTAGAGGCCTTAGAAATTGATGGTAGGGAGGGTAATGTCATTACAATTGCACTTAATGTCCCCAGTAGTAAATCAAAGAAAAAAGACATAATCAAAGTAGAAAATAGGTATCTAGTAGACGATGATACCAACAAACTTGCAGTAATTGCCCCAAATTCTACTGTAAACATTATCAAAAATTACAAATTAGTTGAAAAACGACATGTGTCACTACCAAACGAAATAGAAAGAATCTTTAGATGTTCAAATCCTGATTGTGTTACAAATAGCTCTGAACATATTGAATCTACTATGGATGTAATTGACAAATCAGGTCTTGTTTTAAAATGCAGATATTGTAGTAGAATTTTAGATGTTAACAAACTAAAATATTATTAGCATATTTTAAATAAGTTTGTAGAAAATTTAAAAGAAAAATTATAATGTATTATTGTCCTAAGATGATAAACATCATAACTATACCATAGATAGCAATGGATTCAACCATTCCTATGAAGATAAATACTTTAGACTGTAGAGCAGGATTCTCACTAATTACTGCAAGACCTGCAGAGCCAACATAACCTAAGCCAACTCCTGCACCACCTGCTGCAACACCAAATGCTATTCCTGCACCAATCAACTTTGAACCATCAGCAGAACTTCCACCAGATTCTTCTTGTGCATATGCAACACCAATTAGGCCAGAAATAGAAATAATCATTGTTGTCAAAAGTAAAAGATTAACAGGTTTCATTGACGAGTAATCCTCCTAAGGCTCCATATTTAAATCATGATGTGTTTTGAAATTCAAATTTGATCTAAAGTTTTCTTTTTGAAAGAACTTAGATTATTTTTTATCGTATTTTCAAAATTAGTATAATCTTGCTCTAAGATTTTTTTTGAGTTTTCTATTAATTTTTTTATTTCGTCTTTTCCCATTTTACTTTCTCTTCTCAATTGCTGCTTTGACTTTTTTTAATCTTGCGAATTCTTCTCGTTCTCTTTCTTCAAGAGTAGCTAAAATATACTTTATTCGGGAATGATATTGAGGAATAATTACATTTTCTAAGGCATTTAACAACTTTTGGGTTTTTTCCAAAGCCTTTGCCAGACTAAATATTGAATTTTCATATTCTGCAGCCTTGCAAATTTTGGGAAGCATAGCTTTGATTTGTTTTGCGGCTCTATCAATTGAGGAATTTGTATCGGCAAAACCATAAGGCATTGATTTGGTGTCCTTTTCGGTTACATTGAGTGCTGGAATTTTTACATCAACTACTCGCCTGATATTAACATCTACTTCCATAACAGCAGGAGCAGATTGTGCAACAGAATCAACTGTATTAGTTCCTAGTGTAAGATAGGCTTCGTTAACAGATTTATACACGTCTTGAAGTGGTTCCCAAATTCCTCCACGTGCCTTTGTAGCTTCTGTTATCATTTCTTCAATATTTTTTAGCAAAACTTTTCGTTTATCATCAAGGATTTTTCTGACCATTGAAGCTACTTGACTTGAACGTTTGTATTTTAGAAGCTCAATCTTAGTTGCAGCAACGTTTTGTCCAAATGACATTAGCCGCTACCTTTCCTTATAGTATTGATCAATAAACTTGTCTTTGACTTTAGTAAGTTCGTTTTTAGGCAAAAGAGAAACTGCATCCCATTGTAATGCTAGTGTTTCTTCTATTGTCCTGTTTTCATCAAGATCTTGAGATAAGAATTTTTTCTCAAAATCATCACCGAATTCAAGATATTTGAGATCAACTCCAGTTAGTCCAGCTTTACCTACAATTCCTGCAAGAGCACGTACTTCTTGTGCTCTAGAGTATGCGTCATAATTTTGGTTTGAAATTTCTTGATGATCAGCTCTTGTTCTTCCTTCCCCAATTCCGTCTTTCATAATTCTGCTAAGACTCATCAGAATATTTACGGGCGGATAAATTCCTTGTCTAAACAAATCTCTCCCTAGTACAATTTGACCTTCCGTTATGTAACCTGTAAGATCAGGAATTGGATGGGTAATGTCATCTGACGGCATTGATAAAATTGGCATTTGTGTAACACTTCCCTTCTTTCCGTGTAATCTGCCTGCTCTTTCATAGATAGTTGAAAGGTCTGTATACAAATAACCAGGATATCCTTTTCTACCTGGAACTTCCTCTCGTGCAGCACTTATCTCTCGTAGGGCTTCAGCATAGTTTGTCATATCAGTAAGTATTACAAGAACATGCATTCCTAAATCATAGGCAAGATATTCTGCTGCAGTGAGTGCAACTCGAGGGGTGATAATTCTTTCAATTGCAGGGTCATCTGCAAGATTTAAGAACAAAACACTCCGCTTTAGGGCGCCAGATTCTTCAAGACTTCTCCTAAAATATTCTGATTCACTGTATTGCACGCCAATGGCTGCAAAAACTACTGCAAATTCATCACTAGTTCCTACTACAGATGCTTGACGGGCAATTTGTGCAGCAAGAATGTTATGTGACATACCAGAACCTGAGAAGATTGGAAGTTTCTGACCCCTTACAAGAGTCAACATGCCATCAATTACTGAAACTCCTGTTTGAATAAAGTCACGAGGATATTCTCGTTGTTCTGGATTCATTGGCTCTCCATTAATGTCTAAGAATTTATCAGCAATTGGATCTGGAAGTCCATCTTTTGGTTTTCCTAATCCATCAAATACTCTACCAAGTAATTGTTCTGAAACTGGCAGATCCATTACTTTTCCTACAAATTTAGCTTGAGTTCCAGCAATAGATAATCCAGTTGTTCCCTCAAAGACCTGAACAATAGCTTTACCATTACCAACCTCAAGAACTTTACCTAATCTTTTTTGGCCATCAGACGTTTGGATTTCAACAAGTTCATCAAATGCAGCATTTTCTACATCATCAACAATTACAAGTGGACCTTTAATCTCTGCAATCTTATTGTATTGAACTCCACCTTGCTTACTCATTTTGAAACTTTGACTCCAGTAATACTCTTGAATTGTTCTCTCATTAGTTGTCCTATTTGATCTAATTTTTCCATTTCATTGTCCTTAACTTCCATCCTTGCTTTTAGTATAGAACCAATGACTGACATTGCACGAATATCAGCAAGTGATGCACCATCCTTTAATGCCTGTTGTCCATCTTTGTAAAAGTCAACTAGTAATTTCATTAACTTGAATTGTTTTTCAGGGCTACAATAGGTATCTACTTCATCAAAGGAGTTTTGTTGTAAAAGTCCAATTTTTACCATCCTAGCAACTTCTAGAATTAATTTTTCCTCATCTGGTAATGCTTCAGGACCTAATAGTCTTACAATTTCTTTTAGTGTGTCTTCTCTTTGTAGAACGCTATAGGCCTCATTTCTAATGGTAAACCATTCATCACTTACGTTTTCGCTCCACCATTTTGCAATATCAGCTAGATAACCAGAGTAGCTGTTCATCCAGTTAATTGAAGGATAGTGTCTTGAATAGGCAAGTTTAGCATCCAACGCCCAAAATGTTTTGATAAATCTCATTGTATGAGTTGTCACTGGTTCAGTAAAGTCACCACCAGATGGAGAAACAGCTCCAACCAAACTTACAGATCCATCTCGATCTGGACTTCCCAGAGCCCTTACTCGACCTGCTCTTTCATAAAATTCTGCTAATCTTGATGCAAGATAAGATGGATATCCTTCTTCAGCAGGCATCTCCTCTAGTCTTCCACTCATTTCTCTAAGAGCTTCTGCCCATCTGCTTGTGGAATCTGCTACTAAAACAACATCCATTCCCATATCTCTATAATATTCAGCAATTGTAACTCCGGTGTAGATACTTGCCTCTCTTGCTGCTACAGGCATGTTACTAGTATTTGCAACAAGAACTGTTCTTTCCATTAATGGTTTACCAGTACGAGGATCTTTTAGTTCTGGAAATTCAACTAATACTTCAGTCATCTCATTTCCACGTTCTCCACAACCAATGTAAACTACAACTTGAGAATCTGCCCACTTTGCTATTTGGTGTAAGGTAACTGTTTTGCCAGTTCCAAAGGCTCCAGGAATTGAACCAGTTCCTCCTTTTGCAAGAGGGAAAAATGTATCAATTACTCGTTGTCCAGTTAACAATGGAATTGTTGGGTCGTATCTTTTTTGATAAGGACGTGGTTTTCTTACAGGCCATTTGTGATACATTTTAAGAATGCTTGATTTACCATCTTGCTCAACAGTAGCTATTTCTGTTTCTAAATCATAATCTCATTCACTAATAATTTTAGTAAATTTTCCACCAGAATGATCAGGTGGTACCATGATCTTATGATCAATCAAATCAGTTTCCTTTACTGTACCAAAAATATTTCCAGCTTCCACCTTATCACCAACATTAACGGTTGGAATGAAATGATATTTTTTAGTCATGTCAACTGGAGTGGTTGTAATTCCTCTTCCAATGAAAGAACCTGATTTTTTAGAAAGTTCTTTTAGTGGTCTTTGA
>JBQTHA010000097.1:0-9489 GCA_052390375.1 Nitrosopumilaceae archaeon | reverse complement strand
TTGTTCCATCCAGAAAAAACATACATGCTTCCAGAATCTTTTAAAATTCTAAAAGCCTCACTCATCCACTGAAAGGAAAAATCATAATATTGTGCAGCCTTTATTTCGTTGTAACCGGCAATAACCCTAGATGCAGTTCGATTATAGTTTTCCTTTTTTGCTTTAAAATCAATTGCAAATGGGGGATCGGTTATAATTAGATCAATTTTTTTATCAGGAATTAATGTCATTCCTGTGATACAGTTCGTATTGTAAATTTTGTTAAATTCAATTTTTTTCAATTTCATCATTTGTAATTAGTTCGTAGTTTAATAATGTCATGAAATTATATTCAAAAATAAAATGATGGACTACAGTCCACCAAGATTCGATATTACTTTTTTATTTCGTAGCTATTTGTAATCCAGCCTATTTTTGATACGATTTACTTGGGCCATCTCTTCTCTCAGGTGCTTTTGCAGTAGTCGCTCATGTTGTTTCTTGTGAGCCCAGTATGCATTTAAAACCGTCTGCCTAGATTTTGCTCTCTTAAGAGCAGTGCTGAATTGTCGGTGTATTTTAGCTACTTCATTAGTATAGCTAGCCATATAATCTTCGATCAAAATACTATAGATAACTTTTTCGTATCAATTGCTCTAACATCAAACTGGTCATTCCATATAGCAGGGGAACCCTAGGACAGCTAAACACCCCTAAATGATGAATAGATCTAACACTAAGAATGAAGACAGAATAGTTCTCAAGTAATAAATCGGGACTCATCTATGGCAATATAAGATGAAGTATGCCTGTCCCAAGTGTAAATCAGGACTAACCATTCAAAAAACCTTCAACCATAAGATTATGATTTCGTGTGAAAAGTGCAGTCTTGAGGATCTTTTAGAATATGCTAAAAATATCGATGAGGCATATCTTGATTTTTTGACAAAGTTTGATGAAGGTAAGATTCCCGATAAAAAACAAATGAGTTTTGGTTTAAAGGCTGAGGGGATTATCAGAGATGAAAAAGAAATCAAAGAGATGATAGGAAATAATTCTCTTGATGAGTTAACTAAGTCAGTTTTGTATTCAAAAAAAGATTACATTTCAAAGTTCAAGACATTAAAAAATCCTCTTCCAATGTTGGGTTCAAAAGTAGATGAATTAGGGGTAGACAGGGAAATATCAGATTATTTACAAAAAATCAATATCAAAAGATTTTACAAATTCCAAGAAGATGCAATTAAAGAAATTGCTTATGGAAGTAATGTAGTAATAGAAGCACCTACTGCATCAGGGAAAACTGAGGCCTTTCTTATTCCAGTTTTACAAAAAATTAATGAACAAAAGGATAACCGCGGTAAAATTTTGGCGTTATTTGTATATCCTACTAAAGCCCTTGCAAGGGATCAATATCCAAAAATTTTAGAATTTGCTAAACGGGTTGGAATTACAGTTAGTGTTTTTGATGGAGACACTAAACAATCAGAACGGGCAGAAATTTTAGACGATCCTCCTCAACTAGTTATTACTAATTTTGATGTATTACATTATCATCTCTGGCATAGAACTCGATTTGCATCTTTGTTAAATTCAGTAAAATTTTTGATAACAGATGAGGTTCATGTTTATTCTGGTATTTTTGGGTCAAATGTACACTATATCATAAAGCGTCTCAAACGAATTTGTAACAAAATTCAATTTATTGCCTCATCTGCAACACTTGAAAATGCAGTAGAATTTTGTGAAAGCCTGTTTGGCGAAAAAATGAAGCTAATACGTGGCGCTGGCAGAAAGGGAGAAACTGACTTTCTGATGCTTTTTCCTTCTCTTAGAACACAGAGAGCACTAATGGTAGATTTGATAAAAAAACTAACCTCCAGAAAACACAAAACAATGGTTTTTAGCAATTCACATAAAAATTCAGAACTAGTAGCAATGCAAGCAAGAAAACAAAAAGTTGACATTAAAGTTCACAGAGCAGGCTTGATGGCAAACTATCGAAAATCTGTTGAAAAATCCTTCAAAGATAATAATCTCATGGCAATATCTTGCACGCCAACACTTGAGCTTGGAATTGATGTTGGAAATGTTGATGGTGTAATATCTGCAACAATTCCAGTTAACAGACTTGTGCAAAGAATTGGTCGTGCAGCTAGAAAGGGTCAACGAGGATATGCTTTTTTGGCACTTGGAAATGATCCAATCTCGCAATATTACAAAAATCACCCTGATGATTATTTTGATGATGTTGAACGAATCTATATTGATCCAAAAAATCCATTTGTTGAAGAGTTTCAAGTAATTGCAATGGCAAGTGACAAACCTATTGCCAAACACGAGTTAAGAGAACATGCAAGTGTAATTGAAAAGCATGTAACTGATGGTACTCTTGTTTTAGAGGAAAATCGATATGTTCCTAACTATGAAAAGGTAAAGACACTTCTTAATGAATATAGTATTAGGGGAATAGGTAAATCAGTTGACATATTTTTCAATGATAGAAAGCTTGGGGATAGAGTACTACCTATTGCTTTAGAGGAGCTACACGAATCTGCGATCTATTTTCTTGCAGGCACAAGATACAAGGTTAAAGAGTTTGGATATCCAGAAAAAAATTACGCAAAATTAGAGAGAATCCCGCGAGATTACCCATATTATACAAAAGCACTAACTGAGGAATGGCCAACGATTGAAAAAATTTTTGAAAAAAGAAATGCATTTGGAATTGAGGCTGCATTTTGCAAACTCCATATACAAAAAAGAGTTTACGGTTATACAAATATTGAATTTGGACAGGAGGTAATCCAAGGCAAAAAGGTTTTGCTAGACAGACCATTAGATTATGACTTTATCACAAAGGGGATTGTTTTTCATGCCCCTCGACCATTAAAAGAGATAGAAAGAGCTGAAGAGGAGGAATATGTGGAAGCCAGTGGATACCACGCAACGGAACATGTAGTAATTGAAGGCAGCAATATGATAACGGGCGGGGTTTCACAGGATTTGGGTGGAATTTCTCTTGGTACTTCTGGTTTGATTTTCATTTATGATGGGGCTATAGGCGGTAATGGGGCTAGCAAGGCACTTTACGATAGATTTGAAAAAGCCTTGGAACGTAGTATGCATATTGTTAAAGAATGTCCCTGTAAAAATGAGGCAGGATGTCCAAGATGTATCTTTTCTTATCGCTGTGGCAATAATAATGAATTTTTGCACAAACACTCTTCACTAGAAATTTTACAGAGAATTAATGATGGAGAGCAAACTGTTTTAGAAGAGCCAAGGGAAGGAGATAGACCGCTTGTTTAATTTGAGTAAAAAAATGTACAGTTTTAAAATTTTGATAATTTTTTCTATTGCAATAATTTTCTCTGGCTGCTCTTTCTTGTTTGCTTATGGACAAGAGTTTGAAAATTATAATGTTAAAGTTGTAACTGTTGCTGAAAATTTGGAGATTCCTTGGGAAATTGCATTTGCTCCAGATGGAAGAATTTTTTTCACTGAAAGAGTTGGAAATTTAAGAGTAATAGAAAATGGTCAATTAAATCCAGAACCTGTTGCCATTCTTGATGTTGGCACAGTTGAAGGAGGATTACTGGGACTAGCGCTTGATCCTAACTTTGAGCAAAACCATTTTCTTTATCTTTATTACACTTATGTTGAATTCCCATTCACTTACAACAAAGTAGTAAGGTTTACAGAAAAAGACAATTCTCTCTTAGATGAATTTATTTTAGTTGATAAGATTCCTGGTGCGGCAATTCATGATGGTGGAAGATTAAAGTTTGGTCCAGATAAAAAATTATACACAACAACTGGTGATGCAGGAAACTCTAATGCTGCACAAGATCTAAATTCTTTGTCAGGAAAAATTCTAAGAATTAATCCAGATGGCACAATACCTTCTGATAATCCATTTGCTGATTCTATGATATTTTCTTATGGACATAGGAATCCACAAGGACTTGACTGGGATCCTGTAACTGGAAAATTGGTTGTTACAGAACACGGACCATCTGGGGAACGAGGAGTTGCACATGATGAGGTCAATGTTGTAGAAGCTGGAAAAAATTATGGATGGCCTAAGATAATTGGAGGAGAGCATGACCCTGAATTTGTGGATCCTATCATACATACGGGAGAAGATACGTGGGCTCCCTCTGGTGCGACCTTTTACGATTCTAAGAACATACCTGAATGGACTAACAAGTATTTTGTAGCTACATTGAGAGGAAGCCATCTCAGAATGCTGGATTTGAATCTTGAAGAAAATCAGGTCATCTCAAGTGAGGCATTATTCTCAAACACCTATGGAAGATTAAGAGATGCAAGTATTGGTACTGATGGGAATCTCTACTTATTGACAAGTAATAGAGACGGAAGAGGCGCACCTGCAGAAAACGACGATAGGATACTCAAAATCATACCAATTATTTCTGAAGAGAAAAAAGTTGGAGATAGTTCTTTGTCTCCACTAAAACAAATAAAGATTGGGATTTTACCATCTGATGTAGCTTGCAAGACAGGGTTTGAGTTGATTCTAAAATCTACTACAGGTGATCCTGCTTGTGTTTTTCCTCCTACTGCGTTAAAATTAGTATCTGTAGGATGGGGAGTTTTGCCTTGAGCAAAATTTTGGCCGATATGAATTATTAGTACCACTTTACAACTCTAATTATGGAAAAAGTTGCACTTGTAACTGGCAGTTCAAGTGGGATTGGATTTGAGACTGCCCTTGCACTGGCAAGAGAAAATTATTTTACATATGCTTCAATGCGAAACACAAGCAAGGCTAGGAAAATTCAAGAGATTGCAAAAAAAGAGAATCTAAATTTAAAAGTAATAGAGCTAGACATTGATAAAGAAGATTCTATAAAATCTGCAGTAAAAAAAATTCAAGAACAAAAAGGCAGAATTGATGTTTTAGTAAATAATGCTGGCTATGGCTTGTTTGGATGTATAGAAGACATTACCATGGATGAGCTTAAAGCGCAATTTCAGACAAATTTCTTTGGAGTAGTTAGTTTAATTCAAGAGATTGCCCCAATTATGCGAAATCAAGGTTCTGGAATTATAGTAAATGTTAGCTCAGTAGCTGGCAGGATTGGTTTTCCTGGAACTCCGGCATACATTAGCTCAAAGTTTGCATTAGAAGGATTAAGCGAATGTATGAGATACGAGTTGTCTCCATTTGGGATAAAGACAATAATAATTGAGCCAGGAGTTATCCAGACAAACTTTTTTTCCTCTATGAAGGTTGCAGATGGAAAACCTGGTTCCCCTTACAAGGAGATTACTGAGAAGGTTATGAATGGTGTAAAAATGATGGCCGAGATGGGAACTCCTCCAATAGAGGTGGCAAAAATCATAATGAAGGCAATAAACACAGCCGAACCTCTACCAAGATATGTGGTAGGTAGCGATGCATCTATGTTCTTGGAGGCAAAAAAGATGAAGACTGACTTGGAGTTTGAAAATTACATAAAAAAAGAGCTATTCAGTGACTAATTCTACGTTAAATTGATATACGCCTGGGTACGGTTTTTATCAAAGTCCGCAATTTATAGGAAAATGATGATCTGAGATGAAATGGAAAACCCTGGAACACAACGGAATTCTGTTTCCTCCACCATTTGAGACACAAGGAATCAAGATCAAGATTAAAGGAGAAAAAATAGATCTTGATTTGCTTCAAGAGGAGATGATCTACCAGTGGGCAAAGAAAAAAGATACGCCATACGTGCAAGACAAGGTTTTTCAGAAAAATTTTGTTTCAGATTTTGCAAAAACTTTACCCGCAAAATTTAAAAATATTTCATATTCTGACATTGATTTTTCAGAAGCATACAAGATAGTTGACAAAGAAAAAGATGTAAGAGAAGGCATGACTAAAGAGGCAAAAAAATCGTTAGCTACCAAAAGAAAAAAACTTCGCGAGGATATGAAAGAAAAATACGGAAAGGCAATCATGGATGGAAAACAAGTCGAGGTTGCAAACTATATGGCTGAACCTCCTGGAATTTTTATTGGAAGAGGGGATCATCCAATCAGAGGCAGATGGAAACCAAGAGTTACTCCAAAAGATGTTACTTTGAATCTTGGAAAAGATGCCAAGGTTCCTCCAGGTAATTGGGGAACAATAATTCATAATCAAGATTTTATGTGGCTTGCAAGTTGGATGGACGTCTTAACTCAAAAGCGCAAATACGTTTGGCTTGCAGATACTGCAGGCCTCAAACAAGAAAGAGATCAAGCAAAATACGATAAAGCAGTCAAGCTTTCAAAAGAGATTGAAAAAATAAAAAAAGAGATGGTAAAGAATCTAAAAAGTGGTGATCCTAAAATTAGATGGATTGCTACAGCGTGCTACTTGATTTATAGAACAGCAATGAGAGTTGGGGATGAAAAGGATCCTGATGAGGCAGATACTGTTGGCGCAACAACGCTTAGAACTGAACACATAAAGCTAACAAATAATGCAATAGAGTTTGACTTTTTGGGAAAAGATAGTGTTAGATGGCAAGAAACTGTTCCTGCTGTTGGAGACGACAAGCAATTTTATGATAATCTAAAAGAGTTGATTAAAAACAAAAAACCAAAAGATGAGATTTTTCATGGAATTACCTCAAGGCATGTAAACGCCTTTTTTTCAGGAATAGTTAATGGATTAACTGCAAAGGTGTTTAGGACATATCTTGCTACAAATGTGGTAAAAGAATACTTGAAAAAGCATGATAATATCAAGTCAAAATCAGAAAATGAAAAACTGTATCATGCAAAGCTTGCAAATTTGGAGGCAGCAATGATGTGCAATCATAAAAGAACCATTCCTAAAACCTTTGAGGATGCATTACAAAAAAAGAAAGAGACGCTAAAAAAATTAGATAGCACACAACCAAAGACTGAAAAACAAAAAGAAGCACTAAAAGAAAGAAAAGAAAAGATACGACTCGCAATTGATCTGGCTGGAAAAACTCGTGATTATAACTTGGGAACATCGCTTCGAAATTACATAGACCCCCGAGTCTTCAAGGCGTGGACTGATGAGGTAAAGGCAGACTGGGAAAAACTATACACTGCTGCTCTGCAAAAAAAATTCCTTTGGGTAAAAAATGTAGATACCGATTGGAAAAAAATTGTACAGTAGTTATGATTTGCTGGAATTAAAAAAAATTGATTATTTTTCTAGCTTACTTTTGAACTCGATTATTTCTACGTCTTTTCCGTTAAACGTTCCTTTTGTAATTGTTGGCTTGAAATTAGGTTCATCTTTTGGCAATACTTGACCAAGTGGATTGGATTCTGCATACACATACACAACGGTTGTAATTGACACTACAAATATGGCCATAAGCAGTATTGCAAATTTCATGTATTACATGGATTAAATTGATATTAAAGCAAGGAGGAAATTTATCAAAAAACATATGGCCATTTAGGAAATTATCTAATTACATTTTAGAATCATTTAATTGAACAAAAAAATACGCGTAATTTGTGCCGGGGTAGCTCAGCCTGGTCTAGAGTGCCAGTCCACATAAAGGGCAATACTCATAATCTGGAGGTCGTGGGTTCGAAACCCACCCCCGGTACGTCATATTAAGAAAAAACTTTCAGACGAAGAGAAGTTGAAGTCAAAATAATTCACTAAGATATATCCATAATTAATTTTGGTTAAATCGGAATTTAATAGAATGCTTTATGAATTGGATAAATGGAACCGTTTTGAGTAACTTGACCAATAACGTCCAAATACTTCTGATTTTAATTGGTTTTCTTGCAATCACACTTGGAAATTTGGAGCAAGAATCATTTGCTCAAAGCTCTACTATAAACATTGAAACTAATCTTGATTCTGAATTTGTTCTTCAAGTCAATCAAAGCGCAGAAATAAAATCTGAAGATATTATTATAACATTTTTGAATGTTACATCTGACTCTCGATGTCCATCTGATGTGACATGTATTTGGCAGGGCCAGGTAGGAATCAAGCTTGACGTGCAAAAAGGAGAGGAAGTATCCACCGTAAGCTTGTCAATTGGTGGAGATTCTAGTACTGAAGAATCTATTTTTAATTCATATTTGATTCAGTTAGTTGACCTTAGTCCTTATCCAATTAGCACCAAAAATATACAGTCTGAAGACTATACTGCAACAATCAAAATTACAAAGTATGAGGAACTTCAAAATGAAGAAACGTCTATGCTTCCGCCACTAAAGCAGGTAAAACTTGGTGCAGAGATATTGTGCAAACCAGAGCTGGTGTTGATAACAAAGTATAATGGCTCTCCAGCATGTGTAAAGCCAGAAACTAGAGAAAAACTCATTGAACGAGGTTGGGCATTAGAAGACACAAATCAAAATGAACCTACAACAATTACACAGGAAAATAACAACCAAACAATGGAGTTAAACGTAGGCGATACATTCTTGCTAAAACTTGGAGAAGAGTACATGTGGAATGTAGAAATTGATAATGACGATGTTGTAAGTCGAGTAAAAAATATTGCAGTGATAAGAGGGGCTCAAGGAGTCTATGAGGCAAAAATGCCTGGCAGCGCTACATTATCTGCTGCAGGGGATCTTCCATGTAGAGAAGAGGTACCGCCATGTGCTGCTCCTACAATTTTGTTTAAAATTCAGATAAACGTATCTTAGTTCAATTTTTTAGGGAATATTGCATCACTCAAGATTGGGAAAACATGCCAGAGTGGAATTTTTGGTATAAATAGGTTCAAAAAAGTGTTCCGTGGTGATTTATTATTACCTCATCAAACGTTCCAGTAGGAACCGCATGAGAAAGGAATTTGCATTAATTATGGTATCATGTATAATTGGAATATCTAGTGTATATGGTGACCCACAAATCAACATAGAAGAATCACCTAGTCAGACTGATCCTCCTTTTACAATTATTGACAGCAGTAGTAATGTGTTATTTAGAGTCCTAAGTGATGGACAGGCCATAGTCAATCAATTCATACAATTCTCAGGCTCTGGACTTACTGCACTTCGGACATATGTTTTTCCAGATTCTGACGGGACAGTAGTTTTACATAATGCGACCCAAACAATTTCAAATAAAGTCATTGATACTGACTCTAATAGTATCACAAACATTGATGATAACGAAATCAAGTCTAATGCAGGAATTGATGTTACAAAGTTAAGCACTGGAATAGTGGATAACACTGAGTTGGACTATCTTGATGGCATAACATCAAACATTCAAGCTCAATTAGATGGTAAAGGACCAAGTAGAGTAAGACTTGTGTCAGATGTAGTAGTTACTACTAATGTTATTCAAGACGTAACTGGTCTGTCTTTTCCAGTAGCAGCAAACACCGTGTATAGTTTTAATTTTGACATACTCTACGATGTTGCAGTAGTTACTACAGGAGCTGGGTTTTCGGTTAATTGTAGTGGTTGTGTTGTAGATAAAATTGGCTATACTGTAAAACAACCAAGAGGAGTGGCTACAACAGTTTCAGATATTTACACCAGAAA
>JBQTHA010000096.1:0-4623 GCA_052390375.1 Nitrosopumilaceae archaeon | reverse complement strand
ATCAGAAATAACATCTACCTCAATTGTTTTATTACCTCTGCTATTGTAAATCAGTCTAGCCTTCACAGATGTAATTTTTGGCAAACTACTCTAACTCAGATTGAACTTCAAGGTGTCTCCTTCGAATTGCTTCGTAAAAAGGAACAACTTGTTGAATTGTTTCAACTGAAGTTAATAACATTCTTCTACAACAGTATCTTTCCATACCCAAAGAGTTCAGGACCTTAGCTGGTTCCTCACCTGATTTTATTCGATTTTGATAATCTTCAAATTTATCAGCGATTAGATTTCCACAAGTAAAACATCTTACTGGAACAAGCATGTTTTCAAAAAGTAATCAAGGATTATAAAAACCCTGCATGACATCTCCGTTGCGGGTGTCGCCCAGCCTGGCCAAAGGCGCTAGCTTGAGGGGTTAGTCTCTTAGGAGTTCATGGGTTCAAATCCCATCACCCGCATTGATTATTTTTGAATTTTTCTAAGATATTATAAATTCCCATTTATTTTGTTAAGAGAGCTAATCAAATGTGCTCTCCTAACTTCTTCTGTAATAGCTGATCTTGTGTCTTCCACTAATTTTCGATTAACATCAAGTTTTTTCCTTGCTTCTTTTAGAATTTTATCATACATAGCAAATGGATACAAGTACAAGTATAGATTTTCCATAATTTCAAAAATATGTGAAGCCTCTTTGGCTTTTCCTATTCTAATATTATCAAAAACATATCTCTTTAATTCTCCTATTAGATCCATAAGGCCAAGTACGTAGGATTCATTTGATACTTTAAGAGATTCCACAGAAGGGATTGGTTTGTTCTGTATTATAGCTAAAAAAGCAAATGCTTCAACTAATTCTTGTTCTGGCGTTACAAGATATCGTTTTAGTTCTGAATTTGCTTTTCTTCTATATGTGACAAGTAATCTGTTGGCTTTTTGGGCCATTTTTTTAGCCGTACCTAGATCGCCTTTATGAGCCGATATAATGGATTGACTACACAAAATTATAACATCACGAGTATTTTTTAATAAATATTCTCGAGAGTCCTGAGACGCAGCTAATGCTTTTGCAACCTTATTTAGTGAAGATTTGAAATTTTGTGATGACATAAGGTATCCACATTTAAAACTGAGATAAAGTCGTTTGCCAAAGCCCTTATTTTATGTGCATTTTTTGAATTAACTATGGAGATAACAATTAAGCAAATGATGCAAATCGAGGAAAATGGTCACCGGATGGGATTTTTGAGAAAATTTATGATGGAAAACGCTGGAGCTTCTGCAGTTAGAAGACTGGAAGAAAAATTTGATAACTTATCATCAAAGAATATTCTCATTTTTGCAGGGCTAGGAAACAATGGAGGTGACGCATTAGTGATGGCTCGTCACTTGGCGGGACGAGATTCTAATGTCACTATTGTATTGCTAGGATTACCAGAAAAAATTAAAACCGAAGAGAGTAGGTGGAATTGGCAAATTCTAGAAAAAATGAGTTCAATAAAATTAATAACGGGAACAAAAATTGATTTTCAATATACAGCTGATATAATAATTGATGGAATTTTAGGCACAGGGATTTCTGGAACTATTGGCGAACCCTATGCTTCTGCAATAAAATTTATCAACGAATCTGATGCTTTCAAGTTAGCAGTAGATGTTCCCTCTGGACTTGACCCAGATACAGGAAACACAAGTAACATTTACGTCAAGGCAGATGTTACTATCACTTTTCACAAAATGAAGATTGGAATGCCAAAAAGAAAAGATCTTTGTGGCCAAATCTTTGTAGAAAAAATAGGGATACCACCAGAGGCCGAGGTTGGGGTATTATGAAAGTTCACCAAATCGAGGTAGGTAATATGCAGAATTTTACATATATTTTAGAAGATGAGGATACAGGAGAAGCTATTATTTTAGATCCTTCATGGAATCTAGATGAAGTTCAAAAAATAATAACACGACATGATCTTAAAGTAAAATACATTGTAAATACACATCATCATTTTGATCATACTTTAGGAAATGAAGCAATGGCAAAAGAAACTGAAGCGAAAATCTTACAACATGAAGCTTCTACTCTGAAGCATGATATTACGTTAGTAGATGAACAAAAAATAAAATTTGGAAATTCTCAACTAACCGTTTTTCATACACCCGGCCATTCCAAAGACAGTATTTGCTTAGTTGGAGATGGAAAAATTTTTACCGGTGATACACTATTTGTAGGAAATTGTGGTCGTGTTGATTTACCAGGCGGAAGTGCACAAGAACTTTACCATAGTCTTTTTGACATATTATACAAAATGGATGAAAGTTTAGTGTTATACTCTGGTCATAATTATGGTTCAACCCCTATCTCCACCTTAGCCAATGAAAAGAAAAGCAATTTTGTGTTACAAAAAAGATCAGAACAAGAATTTGTGGAGCTAATGGAACAGTGACTCTTAAGTGAACGATATTGAGATTTTTGGAAATTTAGATAAAGGCAAAAACTTTGTTAACTCGATTGAAAAAAAGAGATTTCTTTTCTCCCTTGTAATCTCTTATACAGAGACATGTGAAATACCTGGAATTACTGTGGCTGGGGTTAATTCTGATTTTATAAAATTTACACCTCCGGCTGATGCAGAATACCTTCATTATGGTAATTGCAAATGTATTGACACCATACCTATGACTCCTGATGGAAAACCAACTCCTGCTATACTAACTAAAGTAGCATTAGAAACTGCAAGCATACCTCATGTCATAATTAACGCTGGAAGCAAAATTCTCCCGGACGTACCATATTTTGAGACAGGATTAGAACCTGGAAAAAACATCAGAGATGAATCTGCGTTAGATCGTTACTATGTACTACGTGCCGTTGAACATGGAAGGATAATTGGTAGAACACTTGGGGCGTTAACTGATTGTCTGATAATCGGTGAGAGTATTCCAGGGGGAACAACTACTGCCATGGCAGTAATGAGAGGATTTGACATTAATGCTAGTGTTAGCTCCAGCATTCCAAAAAATCCTCTAGATCTAAAAAACCAGGTAGTTAATGCTGCATTGAGTAGATCTCGTTCCAAGGATTCATTTGATGTCATTGCAAATATGGGTGACCCTATGATTCCACTAGTTACAGGTATGTTAAGTACAGCTTCCCAAACTTGCAAGGTACTTTTAGCTGGAGGCACTCAAATGGCTGCAGTATTAGCTCTTGGTCATTCTACAGGGTACGATAAAAACAATGTTGCAATCGGGACAACTTCCTACATAGTTAATGATGATTCAGCAAACTTCTTGGATACAATAAAAGAAATTGATGATATCCCAATACTAGCCGTGAATCCAAAGTTGGAATATTCAAAAATTCAAGGACTAAAGTCTTTCTCAGAAGGATTTGTTAAAGAAGGAGCAGGAGCTGGTGGAACAATGATCTCAGCAATTTTGAAAACTGGCATTAATTCCCAACAACTTTTAGAAAGAGCTGAAGAAGAATATCATAGAATAATTACTTTACCGTAACAGATTTTGCTAAATTTCTTGGATAATCAGGGTCGGTGTCTTTCTCAACTGCTGCATAATAAGCAAGAAGCTGTATTGGAATGATTTCTATCATTGGAAACATAGCCTCTTTAATATTTGGAATTTCTATCCAATGATCATAAACATCACTTTTCTTATCTGAAATTCCAATTATCTTAGCTCCTCTAGCTTTGATTTCACTTGCACTAGTTAGAGTGTCAGTATACGTAGAATCATTCGGATTTATTATTATCACATAAACATTAGAATCCATAAGAGCTAAAGGTCCATGTTTGAGCTCTCCTCCAGGAATGCCTTCAGCATGAATATAGGGGATTTCTTTTAATTTTAGAGCAGCTTCAGTAGCGATAGGATGATGAATTCCTCTTCCTAATATGTAAATGTCAGTCACATCTTTCAATTCCTTCGCTATAGCCTGAATTTTTGAATGATTGGAAAGAACTTTTGATATTGAATTAGATATATCTTTGAAATCTAAACCTAGGCTGCCATTACACAATTTATCTGTAATTTTATAGATAATTGCCAGTTGAGAGGTAAAACTTTTTGTTGCAGCTACACCAATTTCAGGACCACAATTCATTCCAAGATAAAGTGAAGACTCGTGAACAAGAGCTGAGTTTTTGTGGTTTGCAATAGCTAAAATTTTAGCATTAGATTTTTTGGCAATATTGACTGCTTCTAGAACATCTGCACTTTCACCACTCTGTGAAACCGCAATAAAGATCGAATTTGGTTCAATAGAATCTGGTAAAGTAGAAAGTTCACTAGAAATAATTGCTTCTATTTTTATTTTTGCATACTTTGACATTAGATACTTTGCAACAAGTGCAGCATTATAGCTTGTACCACTACCAGTAATGTATACGGTTTTAGCATGTTTTATAAAATCTGCAGTTTGTTCTATTGCTGATTGAGTTTTTTCTCCTGCACGTAATATCGTTTCAGGTTGTTCAGAAATTTCCTTTAATGTAAAATGTGCATAATCTCCTTTGTAAGCATCTGCAAATTCTTTTGAAACTTTTGTGACCTGATGTTTAACAGGCTTTCCGTCAAAATCACTAATCTGTATGCCAGAAGAATCTATGAATA
>JBQTHA010000095.1:0-15515 GCA_052390375.1 Nitrosopumilaceae archaeon | reverse complement strand
TCCAAAATTGGGATCATTTACATCATAGAAATTTCTTTGTGGAATAGATAATCCTACATTATATTCTATAGGATCTTCTAATGTTTTAGAAAACGAATCCGCTATTGTAATTAAAACTTTAAACTTGTATAATCCTCCCGTATTGAATGGTTTTCCTGTTACTTGAATGACATCTTTCTTTGCACCTATTAATGCATCAAAAATACTAGCTTTGTTTTCCTGTTTAATTGAAATTTTTTCTGAATCACTATGTAGAAAATCCATTACAAGGATTCCATCACTAGTTGCAAAGGTATCATCAAAAAGGATTTGATCTTTTTTTGTAGCTTCTATACTATATGTTACATCTCTAACAGTAATTCCAGTTTCTGTATCAAATAAAGCAAAAGTTATCTCTCTATCCGAATTACCTGGATCTTGATATTGTGAGGATGTAACCTCCAAAACAACTCTTTTGTCTCCTAGCTGAACAGGAGGAAATACTTCATAGCCTATTCCATGACCATAAGAATCTGTCATGAAAAGAGGCAAAGTTGTAAAAATCAATAAAACTAATAATGCCTTTTTTTGAATTAATATTTTCAAATCATTTTTCCTATTTCGTTTTTCTTTTCTTCTTCTTTTCTATACTTCTTTTAATAGCTAATGAAAAAAGTGTGCCAGCTGGTATTGCAATTATCGTTCCAATACTTACATAAGGAGCTAAAAAGAAATTTCCAATCCAAATTCCACCATCAGTTGTAATTTCCATAAATGTGCGTGGTCGTAAAACTAACTGAACAGTTTTAGAATCAATCTTTTCATTTCCAATATCATCAGTGTAACTAACTATTACTTCAAAAGGAATTTTGTGTTCGGTAGCTAATTCTTGTTGTGGAGTTTTTATCTGGGATGTTATAGAAATTGGAATGTTTTGTTGAATTGATGAAAATGAATGAGTAACTTCTCCTTGAAATACTATATTATCTGGTGGGATAATTTGTACACTAACTTTAGTTAGATCAATATCTTGAGAAATTATCTCAACCTCAAAAGGAAATTCTGCATTTGGAAATATAGCTTCAGGTGTTATGGTATGGATTGTTACTTTAGGTTGATTCTTGATTATAATTGGAATTGCTATGTTATTTGTGGTAGGACTTTGTGGCTCTACATTATTTTTTACAAGAACTTGAGAATACAAGATATTTAGAAAATGTGTACCAACACTAGTATCAGATGAAATTTTAAAATCAACTGTTCTTCCATACGAACCCTCAGTTGATAATCTATCGATTTTTATTTCATTTGCATCAACAGGAATGATGGAACCATCAGGATTAGTAATTGTCAATGAAATATCTTGCTTATCTTCCCATCCGTTGTTTTCTATTAAAATTGAAACTGAGAAAGTTCTTCCAATTACTACAGACTCGGGATGTATTAGCTGTAAATCCATACTACCCTCCATTGTATGTTTAATGGTTTCAGCCTCTGCTAATGGTAAGTAAATCACAAAGAGTATTGAAAATAATAAAAAGGCATGATTATAGCGTTTCACAATGTTTACCTACTTTTTTTATAGACTAGAAGGCTTTTCTATGTTACCGAGAAATTTACCTAAGCAATACTCTAAGGCTAAATTTGCCTTTGGCTTGGGGCGATCTGAAGTTGTTGATTCATAAACCCAATTATGATATAATCCTCCTATAGGCGCGATACTATGGTAACCGAGGTAGCAAATTCAAAAGAGAAATGCCAACGTTGCGGGAAGGGTAAAATGGTTACTGATAACGAGTCAGGAGAGATGTTTTGCTCAAAATGTGGCTTTGTTATGTCTGAAAAATTACAAGAATCTGGTCCTGAATGGAGATCCTTTACTCAAGATGAACATGGTGATCGAGCAAGAGCAGGTGCACCAACATCACTTACAATGCATGACATGGGACTTGCAACCATTATCAATCCTATGAATAAAGATGCAGCAGGAAGACCATTAACAGCATCGATGAAAAGTACGATTGAACGTCTTAGAACTTGGGATAGCCGAAGTCAGGTTCATGAACCAGTTGACAGAAACTTTAGACAGGCATTTAGTGAGCTAAACAGATTAAAAGATAAACTTGCAATTTCAGATGCTGTTATAGAAAAATCAGCCTACATTTACAGGAAGGCATTAGATAAAGGTCTAGTTCGTGGAAGATCAATTTCTGCATTAATGGCAGCTGCACTTTATGCAGCATGTCGTGATACCGCAACTCCGAGAAATCTAAAAGATGTAGAAATTGCTGCAAATATCAAAAGAAAGGACATTGCAAGATGCTATAGGTTACTTGTAAAAGAACTTGATCTTAAAATGCCTGTTGCAGATTCTATTCAATGTGTCGCAAGAATTGCAAGCAAAATTGGTATTGCAGAAAAAACAAAACGTTATGCAATTACGGTTTTAAAAAGTGCTCAAGAAATAGAAATTTCTGCAGGTAAAGATCCCATGGGATTGGCAGCCGCAGCTTTGTATTTATCTTGCGTCAAAAACGGTGAAGATAAAACACAAAGAGATATTGCAGAATCTGCAAATGTAACAGAGGTAACAATAAGAAATCGATACAAGGGATTAAAGGAATTACTTAATCTCTAATTATGTATTTTCTAATCTTATAAACCATGAAATTTTTAGGAAGACGTACCACTTACTATCATCATAGCCACTCGTTCAAAAATACTAAGCATTGTTTCTCCAGTTAACATGTCTATGATTCTATCCCCAAATTTATCAATTACAAAATCCACACCTTCACCTAGCACTTTAGTTTCAACTACAGTCAATATCTGATCTAATGTCTGTTCTGCCACCACTTCAGATGATTGACTACCATTAATTGTAAAACCAAATATTGAAGGCATAATTCCGCTAACAATATCTGGAGTAATATTTGACATTACTTCTGATGCAGCGTGTTCCGTAGGGTCCCGTATTGCATTTGCTATTATTTCAGAATCCATCAAAATATTTTAAGAATCTCTTTCCTATAACAAGGGAGGACATTCAATATAGGAAAAGCAAACCAAATTGGTAAATTGTTGAATAACTAATTCCATTATGGCATGAAAGTTTTTTCTTTTTTGCTTAAAAGGAATTACAGGAAATAACAAATTAAAGCGTCACATTACAACGATAATTAGAATTGAGTGCAACCGATTTACTTCGTAAAGATCATCAGCAGATAAAGCGATTAGAAAAGATTGTCTCAAAATGCTACCATGACCTTTACGCAGGAAAAAATATTCCATTCTCAGATATAGAATTAATTACATTAATAATTTCAGAATTTTTGGATTCTATTCATTATTCAAGAGAGGAAAACTCGTATTTCCCATGTGTAGCTAGTTATGAAACTCTAAAAAAAGAAATTCGAACTTTTTTGATAGAACATGAATTTGGTCGTAGAATTGCCAGTAATATCGCTAAACACCTACAACGATGGAAAAAGGGAGAAGACGCAAGAGAGCCAGTTGCAAGATTTCTTAGAACCTATTCAATTTACTTACAGGATCACATGGCAAAAGAAAATGAATTTTTTGATAAAGCCCAAAAAACAGTACTTTCAAAGGAAGAAGAGCAAGAGATGTTTGAACAGTTTCAATCTGTAATGGTAATTACAAAAAAAATCGAAGAAATGATCAAACAAATTGATTTTTTAGAAAAACAATTCTGGTTTAAAAATTAATTTAGATAGCAGTTCGATAAATTTTTAGAACATGAAGTTTAAGAACCATTAGATGAGTATTTTATGGAATTAATGGGTAGAGGATTTTGTCAAATAATAAAAGAATCCCCACTGTATTTTCATATACTTCTCAAATTTGCTGGTTACAAACTTTTCAATAAACGTAGTCCACTTTATGGTTCAGCAGATATAATTAATGTATGTAACCTTCATTGTGATCATTGTTACTGGTGGCTAAATAGAAAAGAAAATGAGGAACTTACTGTAGAACAATGGAAAAAAATAATTATTGAAAAATTCAAAAAACAACACATTTTCATAGTGACTCTTGTTGGTGGCGAACCTATGATGAGACCTGAAGTTGTAGAATTATTTGTTAAAGAATTTCCTAAAAGGGCATGTGTAGTAACAAATGGAACGTACCCTATTCCCAATCTCAAGGACATTTACTTTTATTGGATTTCTATAGATGGTACAGAAAAAATACATAATGATATACGCGGTGATGGGACTTGGGAAAAGACTAGAAAAAATGTTATTGATTATGTAGAAAAAAATGGAGAAAAGGCCTGGAAAGATATCTGGATAACGATGACTATCAACTCAAGAAACTACATGACTGTCAAACAAGTAATCGAGGAATGGCATGACTATTCCAATAAAATTGGATTTCAATTTCATACCCCATTTATGAAAGGTGATCCATTATGGCTTCCCTTTGGAGAAAAAAGATCTAAGGTAGTTGACGAAATAATTGCTATGCAAGAAAATGGGTATAAAGATTACATTATCAATCCAAAAAATCAACTGGAAATAATGAAAAAAAGTTGGGGGGGAAAAGGAACAACACCGATTGATTGTCCAACATGGGCCATTCTATCAGTTGATCATATGGGGAGAGAAAAAAGTCCTTGCTGTATTGGAAGTGCTGAAATTAACTCTATGAAACCAAGATGTGAAGAATGTGGTCTTGGTTGTTATTCTGTATTAATTGGATATGGAATGAAGGGTTAGGTAGTTAGCTCGGGTTTTAATGTCCATACAATAGCTAAAATGACAAATGGTACTGATATCATTCCTGTAATCTCAAGGATAATTAGTAATTGAGTCTTAGCTGCCTCAGACGGAGCAGTTAGAATCCATGGTAAAGGAAGCGTGATTACAAACCAGATAATAGAAAGTAAAGCAATTATCTCTACTTTTTTCTTTGTACGAGGTTTCATAATTCCCTTTACCTCCTTCGCTCTTAATTTTGTTACTATTCGAATCATTTGAAGGAGGTATCTTCAATTAATTTTCATAATTCCTAAAATGTTAAAATTTTACTCCAAATGTCCAACGCCGATTTATTATAAAATTAATAGCTCCCGCAATGCATATTGAGATTAAAGCGGCTAACATGTAGTAAACAGTCAATGATTCAACAAGGACATAAATCGAGCCTAGTTGAACTGCCATTCCCAACATACTAACACTAACAAATTTACCATACATGACTATTGTTCTCTGGGAATCTATTGAATCTGTAAATGTCCAAAATTTATTTAAAACAAAATTAGAAGTAATTGAAACTGAAATTGCTAATGCGTAGGATAGGAAATACCATAAACCAACATATTCCGTTAGATAATAAAGAAGCCCTAGATTAACAAGAATCCCACTAGCTCCTACAGCGTAATACTTTACAGCATGTTTTGCGAAAAGCGATAATCTACTTCTTTTATCTTGATCTCGTAACGTCATTAGCTTTCCCAAGTTAAGATGTTACTAATAAGTAAAATCCCGAACTCTATCTGAATCATTTAATTTTAAAATTTTCCAAGGTTTTTTTATTAAAAAATAATATAGCCTTAAAAAATTTATAATTAACCAATAATAATTATAAAAATTATAATAAAATCTTAAATAGTTTAAATTCATATACTAATTGATGCGAAAGGATGCAAATCCTATCGATTAAAACCGCGTGGCTCCGCAGAACATAAAGTGAATGTCAAAGGTCTTGATGACTCGGACAAAGAGAGGAAATCTCTCAAAGTTCTGCATAGGGAGTCACGCCATTTCTATTTATTGTCTAATAATATCAACTGAAACTGGTCCTAGAATATTCCCATTTGGATCTATTATAATTTCCACTTCTTGCTTTTGAGGAATTATAATTCCAACATTGCCAGAATATTCCCAAGTATAGTAGGTTGAAAAACCAGTTTCATGAGGAGTTCCCTTTAAAATGAAATTCTCCAAATAACGAATCGATTCACCATTCAATGAAATAGTCAAAGTCTGGGGGCTGTCACCATTAGGCACAAATCTGTATGCATATGTTCCTTCTTCTATTTCAAATGAATCAGTAAAAATTCCATCCTCATAATTTTCTGGGTTGGCTAGTGTCACATGAAAAATACTATTTTCATCCTCAATTTCTCCATTTTGAATCCCAAAAAACCCAATCACTATAGCTATTCCAACTGCAATATAACCTCCAAATTTTCTCTTCATAGAAAAATCTAATAAAAATGAAAATAAAAAAATTTCTTAAAGTGATTTTTTTGAAAATTCTAATCTTTTTCTTTTTCATAAATCCATATTCTCATGTTTTGGAATCAAATTTTCATTTAGAAGAAATACTTAAATACTAACACTCTAAGTTAGCGTAAAATGCAAAAATGTCCCCTTTGCGGCGAAACGCTCAGCAACGAGTCTGGAATGCATAGTCATATACGAAAAATTCATCCTCAGCGAACTACTCTTCAGAATATCTAGATTTTAGTATAGACGTTTTTTCCTATTTTTTTGTCAGAGAAATTTCATTAACGGTTAATCAAAATTCACATCTTGAATTAAAAATCAATTATTCAAGCATATCGCATGTCAAATTTCCAAAACAAGTGGTCAAAGCCAGTAAGCCCAGGATTAACTGATAGAATTAATGAAGCAGTTAAGCCAAAAGGCGCTTTAAAACCTCGAGTTGAAATGGCAGTTAAAAGACTACAAGGTCAGATATCAAAATTAGATAATATGCTTACAAAATTAAAACAAAGAGATGAAAAGATTTTCAATAGAATCGTTATTGCGACTCAACAACATGATACTCATAGCTCTAAAGTCCTATCAAATGAACTGGCAGAGGTAAGAAAAGTTAGTAGAGTTCTTGGAAATGCAAGAATGGCCTTAGAACAAATTGAACTCCGATTAACAACATTTCATGACCTTGGTGACACTGTCGTAACTATAATGCCAACCATAGGTCTAATGAGGAGTCTTAAATCATCACTTGTAAAGTTCATGCCAGAGGCAGATCAAGAAGTAAACAGAATGACAGAAATGTTGGGTGGATTAATGACAGATACTTTCTCAGGCGATTCCTCATTTGGTATTGAGCCATCCACAAGTGCAGAATCTGACAAGATTTTACAAGAAGCAGCTGCAGTTGCCGAGACAGCAGTAGGTGAAAAATTCCCTTCAATGCCAGTAGAACAGGCATCTCCATCATCTACAACTACACGATACATGTAGTTATTTGAAACATCTTTTCAAATAGAAAATAAATTCAAAAAATTGTTAAGACTCTTTTCGGGATTCTTTAAAGTTCTTGATTTTTTCGCCTTCTATATTTATAATAGAATCAATACCTGAAAGTTTACCTCGTAAATTGTTAATCATCGAACCAACATTATCTGCCTCGTTTTCAACTGAACTTCTTTTCCTAGTTAGATTCTGAATTCCCTGATTTTCTTCCTCAATATACTCACTAACCTTCATGAGTTTTTCTTTAAGATTCTTAATATCTACAGATTCATCTTCAATTTCTTTTTCTAGATTTGTACGTTTATCCTTGAGATTTTTAATCATTAGGCCGACAAAGTCAATTGCCTCTTCTAATTTCACACGTTTATCCTTTAAAGCTCTAATTCCAATTTGGCCTTCAGACTGTGATGATGTTTGTGTTTGGGGTCTGTTTTCAGATGGTGGAGGTATTCTAGATTCAGGTTCTGAAATAATCTCTTCGGGATGATATTCTTCAACTGGTCTCTCTTCTACCATTTCCGAACCGCCAGATTCTCCATATTCTTCCTTCTTTTTTCTGAATTTCTCAAACATTATGACTAGAATTGGTGTGTACAGTATCGAATAAAAAGTTAGAGATACGAGAAGCTGACAATTAGCTTTCTTACTGTGAATGCCACCTTCCAAGGTTTTGGATTTTTACCCCCGCATCAAAAAATCATAAAAAAGCGCTTTATTGGGAGTGAAACATCCGTTCCGCTAGGCGTTCCGCTATAAGGTTTCAGAATGTCCCTCATTAATCAAGCATGATTATACTATACCATGTCAAAACAACAATACAGATCCGAAATGGGCATCATGGGAGATATCCTTGGTGTTACTATGGATGGTGGACGAAGTGGAGTCATTGTCTCTGCAATATCCAGAAAGGCTAACCTTTCTCACTATGCCGTACTTGACAAATGTGAGAAATTAGTAACTGCAGGATTAGTAGATTCAGTAAAGAACGATAGGAATAGAGTATATTTGATGACCGAAAAGGGAGTCAGATTTTTCCAAGAGTTCCAGAGATTCCAGTCCTTAGTTGAATCCATGAATCTAAGGTATTAGTCAATGAACCCACAAATGGTAGTGCCTTACTGGCAAGACCGCTCTCCAGAGGATGGAATACTTTTTGTAAGGACAAAAGGTATCCTGACAACGATGGTTAGAGCCCCTCTTGTAGCAGTAGGGTTAATTGTAATGGCAATATCTATGCCGATTCAGAGTACTTTTGGTAGCATAAGAACACTTGAACTTATAGTATATCCAGATGGAACAACACATGTCTCTTCTGAAATTTCAGCTGATCCTTTAGAGCCAGACTTTGCTGTGAAGCTTTTTGGCCCTACAATTGATAATTTTGTTGCACAGGATGAAAACGGTTTCTTACTTTCAGCAAACATTGAAGAGGATTCTGCTTTGGTAGAAACCCTTGGTTCATCTACAATTTCTGTTAATTATGATATTCAGGACCTAGTATCTAAAGAAGGAAGAATTTGGTCATTTAAAATCGATTCACCAGTGGAGTATTCACTTTTAATGCCAAGCAATATTGTCATCGTCGGAATGAGTACTTACCCGCTAAACATGCAGATGATTAATGAACGTTCTCAGCTTTTATTGCCAAGTGGTCCAGTTGAGATAAACTACTTTTTTGGAGTATCCCAAATACCCCAAACCCCAACTCCTAACCCAGAACAAAATTCTGATAATTCTATTTACTTTATTGGTGGGGGAATTGCTGCTGCTGGAGCAATTGCAGCAGTATTCATGAAACTATCAAAAGGTACAGCAACTAAGAAAATAACTGAAACTATTGTAAAACAAGAACAGATTACGGAAAAATCTCTAGACGTTGCAACTATTTTTGAGTTAAGGCCAGAATTAAGAGATGATGATAAACAACTTGTTTCATTCATTTCTGCAAATGGAGGCCAAGCATACGAAAGCGAGCTTCGCAAAAAATTTCTTCAACCACGAACTACTATGTGGAGAGCAGTAAAGAGATTAGAAAGATATGGAATCGTGGAAATTGATAAAAAAGAATTACAAAACTTGGTGAGGTTAAAGAAAAAACTGGAGGATGAGAACTGATGAGAAACAAGGTCACTTCTATTGCTTTATTGGTTTTAGTTGCCTCCATGATTGTAGGCAGTATTCCTAACTATGTCTATGCAGATTCTCAATCTGACTCGTTAATCAGAATTGCTACACAGGCTAGAGATCAGCTTCGAATTCAATTATCAAAAGTTGATACTTCTCAAGAAATTAAAGCAAAATTTGAGTTAGGTTCTGCTGAGATTGAATCTCTCATAAAAGCATCAAAAGATGAAAATATTCCTTCTGCAAGAGAGCACTTCCTTTCTGCCATGAAAATATTTAATGAAATAATTCAACAAATATCTGAAAAAGCACCAACATCTGAAACAGCATTATCTGCATCCCAACCAGTAGAAGCACCAAGAATTTCAAACGAAATTGATAGATCAGAACGATATATTGATCAACTAAAAGGTATTTCTGACAAAAATGGATTTGAGATTGATTTTAGCCATGCCTATGAATTAATTGATATAGCAAGAAATCAACTCGGAGAAGGTAATTCTGAATCAGCAAATTCTACAATTGAGGAGATAAAACATTCAATTAGTGAGCTCAATAAAACGCTCAGAGAAAAAACTAGACAATATACAACTGATCGTGCAAAAACCTTAGCTGAAAAATATCTTGAAGATTTAGACATACTCATTGCAGAAGCAGAAGAAGTAGGAGTCTCTCAAGAAACTCTTGCCAAATTAGTTGAAATCAAGGAACATTTGAATTCAGCTTCTGATTCTTCTGACGTCGACCAAATTATCAATGAGCTTAGACAGCTAATTTCAGCTAAACAAGATTTTGAAGATACAAAAATAGAGAGGCTAAAATCTAGAGTTAATCAACTCGAATCAAAAATAGTTCAGCTCTTAAATCATCCTTATGAGATTCCAGAATTAGATAAAGCACAAGATATGCTTTTAGATCTAACGGTTCTCATTTCTGAGGGAAGTTATAATGAAGCATTACGAGTATTAAACTCCCTTAATGATTTAATTAATGAAATTGAATCTTCCATAAGCCAAAGAGATGAAGAAATAGCTGCAAATGAAGAAGATTTATCTTCATCCCTTGATGATTCAAAAACCGAGAGAATCAAGATTAAAATTCAGAGATTAGAAACTGCGATAAACAAGCTAGCTGAAGAGGTTGGAGAAAATGCTGCCGCCAAACGATGGCTAGATAATGCATTATCATTATTAGAAAATGCAAGGAAGCATGTGGATGATTCACCTGATGAATCTTTGAAAATTATCACGAGTATAGAACAGATTATCAAGAGAATACAAAATACCATTCAATAACTTCATATACATTTTCAAGATGAAGTCTGGTTACATGGCTTCAAAACAAATCACTGTAGGAGTAGGAATTCCAATGATAGTTGTGGGTGCCTTGATTGCACTATTATGGGCCCCTGTCGAAGTAGAATTAGGCGAAACTGTAGAATTTGTTGGAAGCCTAATTGGTATTTTGGGAGTGGTCTTCTTTATTACTGGACTATTTTACACAAAAGAGCCTGTATTACAATAAAAAAAATTCATTAGAATTTGAATCAAATATCATCGATTAAATATCAACTTGAATTAGATCATCCACTTGAAAGTTAGATTATTTGAAATATTCACATCTGTTGAAGGTGAGGGAATTCTATTTGGAACAAAAACTCTTTTTGTAAGATTAGCTGGTTGCCCATTTACTTGTTTTTACTGTGATACACTAGATTCCCTTCCAATGGATTCTGGTAACGAATACTCTATACGAGAAGCATGTAATTTGATAGATGAAAAATTAGAAGATAACACCTACAAAGTGAACTTTACAGGAGGAGAGCCTCTAATTCAATCTGAAGGCGTCTTAGAAATGGCAAAACACGTAAAATCTAAGAATATTCCTACTTATCTAGAATCATCTTGTTATGATTCAGAAAAATTTTCTAGTGTAATTCCATTTATCGATTATATTAAAATTGAATTTAAGACTCCAGATGCTAAATTCGTTGATTCAAAACATTATTCAAAATTAATCGAAAATGCTTTAGAATGCTTGAAAGCTTCGCTGGCATCAAAAAAGACCACTTACATCAAAATCGTAGTTAGTTCAAAAACTGAATTAGAAAATTTTAAAGAACTACTTGATAAGATCTTTAACAAAGTTTCAAAAGATAACCTTGCTGGATTTATTATTCAACCTACTTATGGTATTGCTGAGCCTAGTTTGGAAAAACTATTGAAATTATATGATCTTGTTTTTCCTTTTTATAATGAGGTAAGAGTTGTTCCTCAGCTACACAAATTCATTGGTGCTCCATAATAAACTAGTGGCAATATCAAAATCTCGGTAAAACTTTCAAATATGAGAACGATTTCTTCTTCTTGTACACATGGACAAAGAGAGAGTAAAAAAACTGGTTAGAGAATTAATCATTGAGTTAGGTGAAGATCCAACAAGAGAAGGATTACGAAATACTCCAGAACGAATTGCTGATATGTATAAAGAAATTTTTGGTGGGTATGATACTGATGCTCAACTTTCAATACAGTTTTCAGAAGATTCAGATGTTGTAATTGCAAAGGACATTCAGTTTTATTCTATGTGTGAACATCACATGTTACCCTTTTTTGGCAAAGTCCACATAGCCTATTCTCCAAATGGTAGGGTCTTTGGAATTTCAAAATTAGTTAGACTGGTTGAAAAATTTTCAAAGAGATTACAAATTCAGGAACGACTTACAAAGAATATCGCAGACGAACTTTATGCCCAAGGTGTAAAAGGTGTAATTGTGATGGCAGAAGCAGAACACCTATGCATGCGAATGAGAGGTGTCCGAAATGATGCAATGATGACCTCAGCTGCTTTTAGAGGAGTTTATGAAAAGAAAGAGGAACGACAAGAAATTGTAGAGATGATTAGAAAAAGATCCTCTGATTTTGTTTCTAAGATCTCCTGAAAAGATAAATAATCAAATTAAAAACCACAGTTGTGGTAACTCACGATAATATTCACATTCCTATTGAATCCTTTCCTCATTGGGTTTGGTTTGTTATTGAATTTGCTATAGTTTTAGCTGTTTCAGCTTTGATATCCAGAGAAATAATGAGAATCTTTGATGGTCTTGAAGAAACAATGCAAAATTGGGTTTATTTTGGTCTCTTAACTGCAATCTTTGGAGGTTGGTACATTATCATCAGAGGCTTTATTCTAAAAAAACCAATCTTAGCAGGTCGCAGATGAAAATTTAGTCTTATTACAAAAATATGAAATTAGCTCAAGTACTTTGTTTTATCATGAAGTTTTGCTTTAATAAAAGCAGCTTTACGATTGTTACATGACTCGCAAGTTCCACAATGCAATTTTTTATTATCATAACAACTCCACGTATTGAAAATTTTATCACCCAAAACTCTGGAACCTTTTTTTAACAATTCACTTTTAGTTAATCCACTTCTAAATGGTGACCATATCACTATTTTTTTCCTAATTCCCAACTTTATCCCATCTAATTCTCCTTCATTGAGAGCTTGTTCTATCTTTTTTGAAAAACTTGGTCTACAGTCAGGATAATTTTTATCGCCTTTATGCGCACCATATGCAATTAGCGATGCATTTAATGTAAAAGCCCACGCAGTTGCAATTGATAGAAAGATTGCATTTCTAATGGGTACTACTATGGAATAATCAAATTTATGAGGAATCACATCTTTTGAACTAGTAAGAACATTTGTCTCTCCGTATAGATTTTTCATAAAGCTAATGTCTATAATTTTATGTTCTTTTAAACCAAGAATTTTAGAAAACGTTTTTGCAATCTTCATTTCTTTATTTGCTCTTTGACCATATGAAAAAGAAATACCATAAAGATCATATTTTGATTTTAAATAAGCACAAGTACATACAGAATCAATACCACCACTAAAAACTACAACAGCTTTTTTCAAAAATTCTCACCATCAATTATTGTTACTAATTAATTTTTGATAACGGTGACTCCTTTACTTGGTCTACATATTACAATATCACATTTTTTATTTATAGCAGCAAAACCTTTTGCCATTGATGAAGAAATCTTTTTGAGATTAGATGATTTATTGGCAAATGCAATTACTGACGGTCCTGCTCCACTAATGGTTACTCCTAGAGCTCCTGCATTAAGAGCATTTTTTTTCACTTGACTAAATCCTGGAATCATATGTTGCCTAGCAGGCTCTACAATAACATCTATGATTGATTTTCCGATGAGGGTTGAATCCTTTTTCATAAATCCTACAACAATTGCGGCTGCATTTGCCAAATTAAGAATGCTGTCAGAAATATTGATTTTCGATGGAATTACACTTCTTGATACTTTAGTTTTTTTTGCAGGCACAACAAGTTTAGGAATAGCTACACATAATACAAGATCTCTTGGTGGTTCAATTTTGATAACATCAAGAGGATTTTTCCTTACTATCACAAATCCCCCTAAGACCGATGCAGCAACATTATCGTAATGCACTGTTCCAGCACTAGCTTTTTCACCCATTCCAGCAAATTCAACTAGTGAATTGGAATCAAGATTAAGCTTGAATAATTTGTTAATTGCCATTGCAGTTGCAGCAGCGGATGCTGCACTGCTTCCCATACCAAATCCTGCAGGTACCCCTTTTTTGATTTTAATTTCAATTCCATCTTTAATTTTGAACTTCTGTATCATGTTTTTTGCTACAAGTCCAGCAGTATTTTTTTGAGGACTGGTTGGAATTGAATCAGATGTTACAATCTTAATTCCCTTACCTTTCTTTGTAACTTCTACTTCATCAAAAAATGCATCCAAGGCAAGCCCAAAAACATCAAACCCTGGCCCTAAATTTGCAGTGGATGATGGAGCTCGTACTGTTATACTTTTAGTCACTAGTCTTCTACCTCTTCACCCAAGTTAATGATTCTACTTAATGCACTTTGTAAATTAATCATTCCTTCGCCTGTAATATTTGATATAGGAAATAGTCCTTGTGCAAATCCACCAATATTGAGACCTCTTAAAATGTTAGTTATGAGAGTATAGGTTTCACCGTCGGATTCATTTAAAATTGCTGCTTCAAGTGATCTGAGATTTGTAGACCATTGAAGAATCTCTTTCATTTTTGAACTAATAAGATCCGTTTTTGTAATGACGTTAATCGTTGAAATACCAAGTCGTAATTTTATCGAAGTCGCCAGAAGAGCAATTGAAACAAAATTTACTGCTGAAGTAATTAGTGCACCATCATACAAAAAAATATTCACCTTTTCTTCAGCATCTAAATTCTGTACAAGAAAAGGCCCACTTGTTCTAAAAGCAAATAATTCAATTTGACCTGGAGTATCTACAATCAAATAATCGGGGTTTGCTTTACTTACTTCATCTTGTAACGCATCAATCTTAGATGCAATTAGATCATTTGCCATTATCAATGCTCCATTTGGTCCAAGATCATATTGTTTCATAATAGAAACAATATCCACATGATCTCTAACATCAATATCACAAGGATAAGGTAAGTTTTCTACACCTGGATCCAAATTTAATATTGAAGCAAAAGCTCCATTTCTCGTGTAATACTCATAAATTTTAGATACTAGTAGAGATTTTCCAGCTCCTGCAGTACCAGTTACAAAAATAATTTTCAACCTTTTCGGTCTAATTTTTTTTGATTCGCTTATATTTGAATCCATCAGAAAATCATCGAATGAATTGGCGAATTGTTGCTATTCTTGCCAGTATGATCCCTATTCTCATAATTGCAATCCAATTTGAGATAAAACCAGAAGATGTGTTTGCAATAGGAATTTTACCATTTTTGGCTGCTGTAGGCGCAATGATGATAAAACTTGTTCTTCAGGGTGTAAAATTTGCCTATATTGTAAGAAAGTATCTTGGTCCTGTTGATAGTATTCCAAAATTAGCTGGAGTAAGAATGGGAAGTGAATTCATTAAATTTACAACTCCAATGTTTGTTGGTGCAGAATTTATTATAATTTACTGGTTACACAAGAAAGGAATCTCTACATCAAAATCCTCATGGGTTGCAATTTTGGATATTGTAACTGAGGTATTTGCTGGAGGATTATTAGCAATTATGGCAGGTATTCTTGCTCTAATGAGTGGTGCAATTATAATCGCAGCTATAGTTCTTTCTACAAGTG
>JBQTHA010000094.1:0-12611 GCA_052390375.1 Nitrosopumilaceae archaeon | reverse complement strand
TCCTCCAACTGATACTCTCCCTAGTTTATTCACATGATTTATGATTAGGATTACCAATTTGAGTCATATGACAGTCTTAGGATGGGAAAAAAGATATTCAGAGATATTAAAGGAATTTGGTTATAGTAAAAAAAGTGATCTTGAATCAGCAAAATTACTTAATTCCCTTCTGAAAAGTAAATTTCCTCTCAATAAATTACGACGTAAAGTGTTTGAACAAAATGTCTTCGTTATAGGGGCAGGACCATCTCTTCTATCTTGTATACCAGTATTGAAAAGATTTAGTTTTATCACAAAAATTGTTGCAGATGGAGCTGCAAAACCACTAATTGAAAATAATATCATACCAGATATTTTAGTAACTGATCTTGATGGTGATGAAAAATCATTAAAAAAAATTGGAAAAGGCAAAACCATCATGGTAGTTCATGCACATGGGGATAATTTTGATAAGTTAGAATTGGTTTCCAAATTCAAAAATTGTATTGGTACTACTGAGGCAAAGTCATTTGGAAAAATTTACAATTTTGGAGGTTTTACAGATGGGGATAGATGTGTCTTTCTTGCTAAGCACTTTAAGGCAAAAAAAATAATTCTGTTTGGAATGGACTTTGGAAATAAAATTGGCAAGTATTCAAAAACAAAAATTACAAGTAAGAAAATAAAAATTAAAAAACTCAGACGAGGAAAAAAACTTCTTGAATGGATAGCATCAAAAAATTCTTCAGATCTGTATACAACCTCAAAACCCATTAAGGGATTTGAAAAAATCTACTACAATGAGCTTGAAAGTGTTCTTGCAGATGAGAATGCGTTTTAATACAGTATCTATTTAACAAGAATTATGGAATTTTCAGAAGAACAAGTACGAGATATTTTGGAGTTAAAAGATCGGATAACCCAACAGATCGAAAAGCACAAAGAAGAGATTGAAAGTCTTGAAAAAAATTTAACGGTTTTAAATGTAATACTCAAGCAATCTAGTTTTACAAAAGCATCTTTACTTGAAGCTTCAACAACATCATCAAAATCAGAATCACCAATTCCATTAACAAAAACCTCGGATGGCTCAGTTATTGCAAATGCGTATGTTACACCAGAACAAGTTTCAATTATTTTAGAGGAGGGTGTAGACTTGCAACCTGAAACTCCCCCATTCAAATCATTTTTCGTTGAAAGAATAATTGGAGAGATGAAGAAAAAGGATAACGCTGAAGTAGAAAATGGTAAAATCCAAAGGGAATCAATTATTGATTGTATTATTAACAAAAATGGCAGCGAAATTAGAGAGATTATTATCAAAAATTATCGTCAGAAGGAACGAATTAACGAAATTATCAACACAGCTGCTTGGTCTCTATCAAAAATGATTGATAATTCGAGTTAGTGGAAATCATGGAAAAAATTGTAGTATTAGATTTTGGATCGCAGTATAGTCATTTGATTTGTAGAAGAATCCGAGATTTTTCAGTATTGGCAGAACTTGTACCTTACAATATTTCTCTTGATGAGCTAAAAAAACTGGAACCAAAAGGGATTATTTTCTCTGGAGGTCCATCTAGCGTCTACATTTCAGATGCACCTATGCCAGCAAAGGAAATTTTTGAAATGAAGTTACCAATTTTAGGAATTTGTTATGGACATCAGTTAATAGTAAACAATTTTGGAGGAAAGGTAAAACGAGCTAACAAAGAATATGGTTCTTCCCTACTAACAATTGATAACGATTCTGATTTACTAAATGGGATAGGTGGGCCAATTAGAGCATGGATGAGTCATGGTGATGAAGCAGAACAAGTTCCATCTAGTTTTAAAACAATAGGACATACTGAAACTGTAAGTGCTGCAGCCATTGCAGATCAGAATAATTCTATTTATGGTATACAATTTCATCCAGAAGTGGTTCATACAGAACAAGGTACTACAATTCTGAAAAATTTTGCATTAAAAATTTGTAAAGTCAAACAAGAATGGACAATGGAAACTTTTGTAGAAAATACAGTGAATGAAATTTCTAAGATAGAGGGTGATGTTTTATGTGGAGTGAGTGGCGGAATTGATTCTACAGTAGCAGCCTTACTTATTCACAAAGCAATTGGAAACAGACTTAAATGTATTTTTGTAGATAATGGGCTCTTAAGATTAAATGAGGAAAGGGAAATTGAAGAGATGTTTAGAAAAAATTTCGCGGTAAATTTTAATTCCGTTAATGCAAAACAACAGTTTTTATCAAAACTAAAGGGAATTACAGATCCGGAACAAAAAAGAAAAATTGTTGGTGAAGAATTTATTAGAATTTTTACAGATTTTGCACAAAAAAATGGGCCCTTCAAGTGGCTTGCTCAAGGAACACTTTATCCTGATGTTATTGAAAGTGGCGTATCAAAAGGTCCTGCTGCAATAATTAAAACACATCATAATGTTGGGGGCTTACCAAAGTGGCTAAATCTTGAGATACTAGAACCTTTACGTGAATTATACAAAGATGAGGTCAGAAAAGTAGCAGAAATACTTGGTGTTCCAAAAAATTTATTGATGCGTCATCCTTTTCCTGGACCGGGTCTTGCTGTAAGAATAATTGGAGAAGTTACAGATAAGAAGTTAGAAATAGCAAAAATTGCAAGTAAAATAGTTGAAGAAGAATTAGAGGCGGCTGAACTGTATGATAAGGTCTGGCAAGCATATGCAGCAGTTGGTGATGACAGAGCTGTTGGAGTTGTAGGAGATGAGAGAAAGTATGGAAATATTGTAATGATTCGTGTTGTTGATTCTATTGATGCTATGACTGCAGATTGGACAAGACTTCCACATGGATTACTTGAAAAGATTAGTAATAGAATAACTAATGAAATTGAAGATGTAACTTGGGTTACCTATGTTGTATCTAGCAAACCGCCAGCAACTATAGAACCACAATGAGATTTCATAAAGATGCTATACTTTTGAAAGTGCAATCAGTTTTTAGTTTCCATGTAAAAATTTGCTACAGATTTTTGGATTAAGGCCTCAATTTTTAGTAGATTTCGGAGATGATTTTTATCAAATCTGGTTTCAACTTTAGAAAAGTATACTAAGTCAAGACTTTGTTCAAGCATCCTATCTTGCATATTTCTTAATTTTCTTTCATAGTCAGCTAGCATGTTATTTCCATTTTTGATATAATACAAAATCTTAGCAGATTTTATAAATAGAATTGTGTTAGAAACGCACGAACAATCAATTTCGACTAAATTGATTAATCTAGATTATATTTCATTTTCTAAAAATAATCCATAAACGTGTTCCAGCAAAGATTGCTACAGCAGCGATAATTAATCCAATTGTAATAAATTGCCCAATTTCCTCCTCTGTCACAATAAACTAGCTCCAAAAACTCCTGCTGAATCACCAAGTTGATTTTTTAAAATTGGTGTCTCTACAAGATCACTGAATACCTTATCGTATACGGCATCTCGTCCTTCATCATAAAGAAATGAAATGTTAGAAATACCTCCCCCTAAAACTATAACATCAGGGTCTAAAATGTCTATAACGTTTGCTAACCCAATTCCAAAGTTTTCCAGAAATTCTTTTTTCCATTGTTGTCCTTTTTCAGTATCAAGATTATAAATAATTGAAGGTAGTCGTTCAGTTTTTCCTGTAAGTTCAGTCCATCGTTTTTCTAGGGCAGGTCCACAGATGTAAGTTTCAACACATCCCAGTTTACCACAATAACATTTGTTTCCATTAATTCTGAGAGTGTGGTGTCCCCATTCACCAGCAATGCAGGTTCTACCTCTGTGAATCTCCCCATTGAGTACTATTCCACCTCCAACTCCAGTTCCCATTATTACACCAAACACTACATTGTGATTTTTTGCTGCACCCAAAGTGGCCTCAGCTAATGCAAAACAATTTGCATCATTTTCTATTGCAATTTCTTGATCAAGAGCTTGTTTTAGATCCGCTTTTAGAGGCATACCTATAAGACATTGCGTATTACTATTTTTTATTAGGCCAGATTTTTTAGATATTGCACCAGGAGCACTAACTCCTATTGTAACATTGTCACTTGCTTTTATTTTTAGTTCCTCTACTAGAGAAACAATAGAATTTACAATTGACTTGTAACCTTTCTCTTGTTGGGTTGGAATGCGTGTTCTTTCAACTACATTGAAGCTGTCATCAAGTAAAATCCCTTCAATTTTTGTACCACCAAGATCAATCCCTATTTTATTCACAATACCAAATCACAACTGTGTGTTTTGAAGTTTTCAGTTAATAATGGTGATAAAAAGATTCTAGTTAATTAGTTACATATGTGGTGGCCCAGCGCCACCATGAGAACCACCAGAAATTGCTATAACGTCATCAATTCTCAAAATCATACATGCAGTTTCGGTAGCAGACTTGATAATCTGCTCCTTTACAACCACTGGTTCGACAATGTCTTGAGCATACATGTCGGCAATCTTGCCCTTTCTTGCATCGATTCCTGTCCATTTCAGTCCTTGGGATTGCTTTGCTCTAAGATTTGTCATAGTATCGATTGGATCCATTCCCGCATTTTCTGCAATTGTTAATGGAATGACTTCAAGTGCTTCAGCATATTTTTTGATTGCAAGTTGTTCTCTCCCATCAAAGCTGTCTGCCCATTCTTTGAGATTTGATGCTAGAAATGCCTCTGGAGCTCCACCACCACCAACTATTGATGGTTTTTCTATTACATCTTTTACAACCATAAGAGCGTCATGAATTGAACGATCAACTTCATCAACTACTCTTTGAGAGCCGCCACGTATCAAAAGTGTCACTGATTGTGGGTTTCTGCAGCCTTCAACAAATACCCATTTATCTGATTCAACCTTTTTCTGATGGACTAGCTCGGCATAGCCTAGATCTTTTTCAGTCAAGTCATCAATATTAGTTGTAACTCTACCACCAGTTGCCTTTGCAAGCTTTGTCATGTCACTTTCCTTAACTCGTCTAACGGCTAGAATTCCATGCTTAGCCAGATAGTGTTGTGCAATGTCATCAATACCTTTTTGACATATGAGTACATTTGCACCTGCTTCATGAATTTTTTCTACCATGGTTTTTAGCATTCTATTTTCTTCCTCTAAAAACATCTGCATTTGAGTAGGATCACTAATTCTGATTTCAGCACTCATTTCAGTTTTTTCGATTTCTAGAGCAGCGTTAATTAGAGCAATTTTAGCTCTTTCAATTTTTGTTGGCATACCACTGTGAACAATCTCTTTATCAAGGACAATTCCCTTTATTAGTGCAGTATCTAATATAGAGGCACCTGATTTTTTCTCAACTTTAATGTTGTCAAGATCAACAGTATATTTTTCTGCCTTTTTTATTGCAACTTTTAAAATTGCGTCAACTACTATTTTTGAGATAGTTTCACTATCCTCAGAGATTAATTTTGATTGCATGCTAGTCTTTGCAATTTTCAGTAAAGAAACTCGATCATCAGGTGAGATGGTTTTTGCAATATCAGATAGTAATTGTAATGCCTTTTCAGCTGCTGCTTGATAACCCTCTACTATTACAGAGGAATGAACATCTTTGCTCAACAGCTGTTCAGCCTTTTCAAGTAAGGCACCTGCAAAGATAACTGAAGAGGTTGTGCCATCGCCAACCTCATTATCAATAGTTTTTGAGATCTCAACTATCATTTTGGCGGCTGGATGCTGGACATCAATTTCTTTAAGAATGGTTGCTCCATCATTTGTAATTGTAACATCCCCAATGGGATCAACTAGCATCTTATCCAAGCCTCGAGGTCCAAGACTTGTTTTAACCAAATCTGCAACTAGTTTTGCAGCAGCAATGTTGTTTTTTTGAGCGTCTTTACCTTTCTGCTGAAGAGCACTCTCTTTAAGTACTAAAACTGGTCCTTGCGGGGTTTGTTGAATTGATGCCATATAATTCGTTTCAAATGCGTGGAATACCCCTTTTTAAGATTACTTAGTTGAAAGGTGGGATAAAGGATCTATTTTTTACATCAACTATTCCGCTATACAGAATTCTAATTGCAGGTAATGCAAGAAAGGGTAAGAAAAGCGGTATTAAATGAGGTTTTTTGAATTTACATCCTAATTCTACAATTGTAGAATTCAAATCTGCAAAGTTTTGATGTACTTTTTCAAAAGAGTCAGTTGAAATAATTCCTGCCATTTGAAGTGGTAAAGAAGAAAGAGTATTGCCATTTTTAACAACAGTCATTCCACCCTGAGATTTAACTAAATTGTTTGCTGCAATGGTCATGTCTTTATCATTTGAACCAATTACAATTAGATCGTTTTCATGAAAACTCCATGTGGAAGCAAAAGCACCTATTTGTGATCCAAAATTTTTTAGGAATCCAATAGCATGGTTTTTTGAGCCGTATGTCCTATCATATGCTGCCACCTTCCAGATATCTTTATCTTCTGATGTTAACACATTTCCATCTTTTGTCTTAAGCTCAGTCTCCTCTTTTTTAGTAATAATTTCAGTCTGCATACAAATCAAATTAGCAGTAACAGAAGCGGATTTTGATTTTACATGAAAAATATTTTCAGAAAATCTTTTAAGTTTTACAGTATTCCTAATCCACTTCGGAATAGTTTTTCGCTGTATTTTAGTGATAACTGTTCCATTTGATACAACAAGTTTACCTCCAACAAAGACTTTGTTTGGGATTATTGTGGTAAGATTGTCAAAAACTAAAATATCAGCAAGTTTTCCAGGAGCTATTCCTCCAAGGTCTTTTCCCATGTTATAATAATCAAAACAGTTCTTTGAAGCCATTGTAATTGCATCAATTGGATCTAATCCTAATTTTATGGATTCTCGTACACAATGATCGATATGACCGTAATGTAACAGATCAAGTGGATCTATTCCATCAGAACAAAACATCAGTCTTTCAGTATTTGTTTTGTGGTTCATCACACCAGGTAAAATTTCCTTCAGATCACGTCTAATAGAGCCCTCACGAATCATTATCCACATACCAAGTCTAAGCCGCTCTAAAACTTGTTCAAAATTAACAGGTTCGTGACATGAAAGTATTCCAGATGAAACGTATGCGTTTAGTTTTTTTCCAGAAGCACCAGCAGTATGGCCGTTAATGATACAGTCATTATCTAGCATCATAGCTAAAGTCTTCATAGTTTTTGAGTCCCTTTCTGTGACTTTTGTCCAAGAAAATACTTCGCCAAGACCTAGTACATTTGGTAATTTTATTGCGGTTTTTTCTTGAATTGCACTAAGGGTTTTTCCATGACTAAATTTTCTGTCAACTGGCAGACCGCCTGGTACAACATGAAAAAATCGAATTGGAAGATTTTGAGTGAATTTTACAAATTCCCTAAATCCACGGTATCCACAAACGCTTACAATATCAATCGGATCAGAAAAGAGGGATGTTACGCCACATAGAAGTGATTTTTTTACAAGCTCAGAGGGCAAAACAAACTGATCAATGTGAATGTGAGGATCGGCAAATCCAGGTGTTACATATTTTCCTTGTAAATCTATTACAATAGTTTTTGGACCTAATGTGTGTGATGTGTCTAGGCCAACATAAGCAATTCTTTCATTTACTATTGCAATTTGGATTCGTGGTAAAATTTCATGTGAGTAAACATTCACCAGAGAACAATTTTTTAGAATGAGATCTGCTTTTTTTTCTCCCATTGCAACTGCATTTAAAATTGGGATTGCTGAGGAAAGATTTTCCACATAAACTATTGCTTTCAGAACCTATTATAGATTCAAAGCGATGTTTAAATTACCGTCAAGGGAGGTTTTTCATATTGAACTTACCTAAAGAGATTACAAGATATTGTCCTAAATGTAACACGCATACAAAACAAAAGATGACTCAATACAAAGCTGGAAAACGAAGAGGTTCAGCAATTGGTGAGCGAAGACACGCAGAAGACAAGAAAGGATATGGTGGACAGAAATTCCCAAAACTTGCAAAGCCTGCAAAAACTACAAAAAAATTCACACCTATTCTAACGTGTACTATATGTAAAAAGAAATGGAATAAATCTGGAATAAGAATTCGAAAAGTCGAGTTGGTGGCAAAATGAAAAAAGAGCATATACTCATTCCTAAACCCAGTAGTAAATTCCAGAAAGTAAAGTGTAAAGAATGTGATGAAGAAAATATCGTTTATTCACATGCTTCAACATCTGTAACATGCAAATCATGTGGCAATGTTATTGCAGAGCCAACAGGGGCAGTAGCAACTCTTCACGGTGAAATTTCAGGAAGTACCGAGTAGTCGGTAATCTTCCACAGTGTTTAGATTAAATGCGATCCTTTTATCATTTAATATTTGATAGATTTCTTCAACCGAATCAAGATTATTAATTTCATTTGCATTTATTATTGAAACACCAGTAAAGTGACATTCTTTATTTTGAAAGATAACAGAGAAATCAGATTTTAGACCAAGAGAGATTAGAAAGTCTCTTGTCACAAGATAGCTTGTCCAGATCTTATCAGGATGATGTGAGTTAACAATTTTTTTTACAATTACATCATCAAGTAATGGTAAATCTCCTGATACTACAAATATGTCATCTTTGATTGAACGTAGAATCAGGTTTAGATCTTCCACATATCCTTTACCAGTTGTCTCAAATGTCTCAATCCCAGCATTTTGTAACATTTCTTTAGTTTTAGGAGAGTTGGGGCTAGTTGCTGCAATTATTTTTGAAAAGCAATTTGAATTTTGAAGGGCAAAGACTACATGTAAAATTGTGGGATGCACATGTTTTAGTAAGAGTTTTTCTTCATTTGTTTTCATCCGGCTTCCTTTGCCACCTGCCATAACAAGTCCTATCATACTGATGCAAAAATTACAAGAGAAGACAATCGTGTTATCTCGTTAGTAGCACCTAAAACATCTCCGGTAATGCCCCCAAAACTTCTAGTGGAGAGTGCAAGAATAAACAATGTAAAAGCAATACCTGCTCCAAAGACGATTAATCCTGTTGTTCCCCCTATAATCACCAAAGGAATAATGGTAATTGTTCCTGCCATAGCCAATCTTCTTTTATCTTTCATTATTTGCACGAATGGAGAATTTGAGCCAATTGCTGCCGAACTACCAAGACTTGCTTGTAATACCATGGAGAATTTGGATAATATTTCACTTAAAAGGATGGCTTGGAAGAGTACAAAGCCATTCATTAAAGATAGTGCTAAGATCATTCCAACAACATAGAGAACTATTGAGAGAATTCCCGCAGAACCTGTTGAAACATCTTTCATAGCTTGTAATTTTTTTTCTTTTTTTCCTTTTGTCATCAAGCCATCAGCAAAGTCAGCAAGGCCATCTATGTGGTGTATTCCTGTGATGACTGCTAACGCGCCTACCACCAAGAGTGATACGATAAGCGGATCAAAAAATAATGATAATCCTAAAGCAAGTGAACCTATGATTAAGCCAATAACAATTCCCACAATTGGAAAGATGTACATGTATTTTGCAACAGTTTCAAGATTGGTGTTGCTTGCAGGAATTATTGTTAGAAATGAAAATACTGAGCCAATTTCTCTAAGCATGAATCCACCAGCCAAGATAAGATAAAATGAGCATGACTGGAATTGTAAAAATCACACAAAATAAAATCGATGTTACCTTCATCAATGCAATTGCAGAGTATAAATGAGATTTTGTAAGATCCTGGTTTCCTTCACCAATACAATAATGATCAATTTTTTCAAATCTTGCCCCTAATGCACCTGCAAGGGCAGCCATAGGATAACCTGCATTAGGGCTTTCAGTATTTTTACCATCTCTTTTCATTATTTGATACGATTTTTTCCAATCGTTACCAAGGATCATTGCAGCAATAACCATTACAAAACTTGTAATTCTTGCAGGAAGATAATTAAGTATATTATCGCAATTTGCTCCAAACCATCCTATATTTCTAAAAATACTAGTTTTGTAACCAATCATAGAATCAATTGTGTTAACTATTCTATAGATGAATGCACCTGGAATTCCAAAAAAAGTAAAATAAAATAACGGTCCAGTAACTCCATCTACAGTATTCTCACTAATACTTTCAAGAGTGCCTGATAGTAGGTGATTTTTATCCAAATCCTTCGTATTTCTCTTTACAATCATAGATAGATTAGTTCTAGCAGCCTCAAGATCATTTTTTTCTATTGATAACATTACAGCTATGGCATGTTTTTCCATGCCACGTATTGCAATTGTTGTTTTGAGTAATATTACACCAACTACAACTGATACAATTGATGCAACAAATTCAATTGGAATATTATTAATCTCAATAGTTAGAAAAACAAGAATTGCTGCTATAAGTGCAGTTACTGATACAACTAAAATTATTCCACCGATCTTTTCTACGTTAGGAGATTTGTTTTTTATGATTGGAACAATCTTTGCTATCAAAGTTCCAATCCATGAAGTAGGATGAAATTTGTTTTTTGGATCACCTACGATAAGATCTAAAATTAGCGCAAATGTAACTACTAAAATAGATTCAAGTATCATTTGATGAGTCTCTCTATAGCTTTGATGTCAATGCTTGAATTTACTAATTTACTTAATTTTTCTATCTCTCTATCCATTATCTTGATGTTTTTCTTGTTCCAGATCATGGTTTTAGGTTTGACATCTAGTGAATCCTCTTCAGGTAGTGAAAAATTGGCCATAGGTATTGTTCCAAATACAGGTTTTCCTGTGTTTTGTTTAATTTTTCTAAATCCAGGTTTTAGAATCTCAAGATCTCCTCTGAACTTGTTAAAAACAAACCCTTTGACTAGTTTTCTATAATTTTGATCAAGTAATTGTAATGTCCCTACAATACTTGCAAAAGAACCGCCTCTATCTGTATCTGTAATTAAAATTACTGGAGAATTAGATTTCACTGCTACTCTCATATTTGCAATATCAAATTTTTCTAGATTAATCTCAGCTGGAGAACCAGCTCCCTCCATTATTATCAAATCATATTTTTTTCTAAGTATATCAAGTGAATCAGAAATTAGATTTAGACCGTGTGGTAAAACAAATTTTTTATAATATTCATTTGCATAAAGTTTTTTATAGAATTTTCCTTGCAAAAAAACAGAGCTTCTATAATTTCCAAGCGGTTTTAGTAGGATTGGGTTCATGTGAGGTGAAATTTCTGCCCTAGCTGCTATAGCTTGCATTGCCTGAGCACGAGAAATCTCAAAATCCTTATCTTTGTAGGAGTAATTTGACATATTTTGTGATTTAAATGGAGATACACTATATCCTGAATTTGAAAAAATCCTACACAGTGCAGCAACTAAAGTGGTTTTACCTGCTCCTGATGAAGTACCTTGGATCATTAGTGACTTTGTCAAGTTAAATCGCCTCCAATTCTTTGATGAGTTTTATATTATCTTTGTGTGTTTTTACTGCAATTCTTATGTAATTATTATTTAATCCTCGAAACGAGTTACAATCTCGTATCAAAATTTTTTTCTCAAGTAATTTTTTTTGTAGAATATTAGATTTTATTTTAGTTTTAATTAAAATAAAATTAGTATCTGTATGCAAACATGAGAATCCATCGATTTTTGAAATTGCATTTCGTAAAATCTTTGTTTCTTTATGAATTATTTTAGAAGTTTCATCCAAGTAATTATGATAGCATAGTGCTGCACTTGCAGCCTTTTGAGCAATGCCACTTACGTTCCAAGGAATTTTTATATTATTTAGTATTGTAATGAGTTTTTTATTTCCTAAACCATATCCTATTCTGATACCAGCTAATCCAAATGATTTAGTTAATGAACGTAAAACAAAAAGATTGTTATATTTTTTCAAATATCTAACAACTGATTGCTTGGGATCCGATAGTTCAATGAAACACTCATCCACAAAAACTAAGGTTGATCTTTTCTGTGATGTAACAATTATTTTTTGCATGTTTTTTCTAGATATTAGAATTCCTGTTGGATTGTTTGGATTACATATGAATATGCATCCTTTTTTAGGAATTTTTTTAATAAAAGTATCAAGATTGTAGTTTAGATTCATCGTTTTGAAAAACATTAACTTAGAACCTTGTAGTTTTGCTGCTACCTCGTATTCACTAAATGTAGGAATTGGGATTAGTACGGGTGTTTTTTTATTTAGAAAGGCCTGACAAAAGTTGTAAATTATTTCAGTTGCACCGTTTCCTACAACTATTTGATCTTCTGAAACTTTAGTGTACCATTTTAGATTTTTTCGTAATTCAGAAGAATCAGAATCGGGATAGACAGACAGTATTTTCATTTGTTTTGTAAGATATTTTTTAACGCCTGGATGATAACCTAGTGGATTAATGTTTGAGCTATAATCGATTATTCCTTGTTTTTTTGATGTTACTGAATACAATCCTCCATGTATGTGAGGTTTGTGTTCTTTGACATTTGGGTTTGGAATTAATTTCAATGAATTAAACTGGGTTCTGTGGGATTTAGTGTGTTTTGGTTAAGCTCACTAAAAGATTATTAACAGAACACGAAGGAATTTGATCTGTGAAAAAAAAAGTAGCGATTATTGGGGTAACAGGCTCAGTAGGCCAAGAATTCGTAGTGTCACTTAGGGATCATCCTTGGTTTGA
>JBQTHA010000093.1:0-26727 GCA_052390375.1 Nitrosopumilaceae archaeon | reverse complement strand
GATAGAAATTATACGCGTTTGTTAAATACTGTCGAAATTCAGAGGCAGGGGGGAATCCTGCACGCCCAAAAGTGAAGTGATTTTATCTCTTCTACTCTCAGTGTCTGGATCCCCCAAAAAATAGAATTTATACGAATACCTTAAGTACGATAAATTTTTGATTGAACACAAATGAGCCTGCCAGTGCATATAATTATTGCTATTGTTTCAATTACACTAATTTCATTTATAACCCAAGACGCACTTGGTCAAGTCCAAGAAAATACCGCAAGTGAACAAACAACTCTCTCAGGAGATTTGGCAAATAATCTAGTAGCTCAAGATATTCTAAGAAAAATAGAACAAACAAAACAATGGATTGCTGATTTAGAAAAACGAGACTACGAGAAAACTCTAGCTCAAAAACTCTTAGAAGAAAAAAGAGCAATTGCTTTAGAACGCCTAAACTATGATCTTGAGCAATGGGAGAGTCTGTGGAGTAACTATACTTCTAGAGCTGCATTTGAGAGATTTGTAGACGACAAACCTTCTGAGGTACAAGGAGTTTTTTGGGATCAGTTTGAGTTTAAAGAAATGAAAGTAAATGCAGGACGAGATGCTCTAAAACAGGTAATAGCTAATGGGGGAACTATGAGAGAAGCAAGAGATGCATATATCAAAGCAGCAGAAACTAAACGAATTGAATTAATTGAAGCAAATGCCCAATTCAATATTAAATACAATTTGGCATATTATAAAGAACAACTACTCTTTGACAGACAGGGAGAATTCATAAATTCAACTGAATCCTTAGAAAAACTAAACCAGTTTAATTCTGATTATAGAAATAATCCTAAATATCTAGCAGCAAACCCTCAAGATAAATTTGCTAGAGAGGCTTTGCAAGCTGCTTTAGATGCTCAATGTAGAGAAGGGTATGAACTGGTACATCGTTTACAGCAAAATGACAATGTATGCGTAACAGAGTTTTCTGCTCAACAGTGGATAAGATATGGTATTGGGGAAAGACCTGGCATTGCTGAAATTATAAATGATGCAGAATTGGGAAATCAAAATTCTATTACTGTAGAAAGCAAAATAGAGATAATCAATCAACAAATTTGTGAGTTTGATGAAGATTATCAAATGAAACAAAATGAGATAATCAAACAATATGACATTAAATACCAAAATGTGGATATTGAGGCAAAAAGAGCAGAAAGAGAGGCGGCAGCAGAGTATGCTGCTAATAAAACTATAACAAAAACAGAAGTAAGTGATAAAATTTTACTCATTAGAAATCAAATTGGAGATGAAAAAGACAAAGTGCTTGAAGAAAAATTAGAAGCATTAGATGAACTTAGAGTAGAATTTGACAAAAATGTACTTGGCCTTGTAGCAGAGTTTGAAGACAGATTAGGGATTAAGATAATTTGGAATTCTGATATCTCTAGTTACGAAGCAGTTAAGCAAGAGCCTTGATCCTTACGAAAAAAATTTCCTTATTGTTATCTGTGGTGTTATTATTTTCGTTAATTCCTTCAGTTTTTGCATTACCTGAAAATTTATTTAACGGTTCTTCATTATTTGAAAAATTACCTCTCATCGAGGCAGGAAACACGGCTGACTTTAGAATAAAACTGTTTTACAAGAGTGGGCCATATGTCCTTGAAGATCTATCCCCAATCATCGACATATATCCACAAAGTTTGACACGATATCTTGCTATCAAAACAGAATCTGTAAGCGGTTCACTTTATCCAGTCACCACAGTAATTATCAAAGGAAATATCACAGCTAGTCCTGACATTCCTGCTGGAAAAACTTCGTTACTATATTATTTTTCTGCAAAAGACATGCGGGGTAACTCATATAGAAGTTCTTGGAGTGATTCATCGCCACCAATTGATATTCAAAATGAACAGACTCTAGCAATCAAACATGAATTGTTTGAAAAAGCAAGGCAAACTATAGAGCCAGCACAAATTGTAATTAAATATGATGATCCTCCACGAAAACAATTTCGAGCTGGAATTACAAGTGAAGAAATAAAATGTAAAGAAGGGTTGGGTCTTGTGATAAAAGTAAGTAGTGGTTTTCCAGCATGTGTAAAACCACAATCTATACAAAAACTATTCGAGCTGGGTTGGGCAGTAAATGATCAAATGATTTCAGAGGAGGAAGCAATTTCCCTCATAAAAAAACGATATCCACAGCTGCAAGACTTTCCAAGTGATGGACTGCCACCAAAATTAATTCGTTCAGAAAAATCAAGTTACGGGTGGTATGTTATGTTTGAAACTCAAGGTAGTGGAATACCAATCATAGAAGCAAAGTGCTTTCTCGTAGATAATGCAAAAATAGTTTATCAAATAGGCAAATACAAAAACACAGGAGATATGAAAAACTACCTCTCAGTTAAAACATGTAGTTAGGTAATACATAATCTTTTCTTGATTCTGTAGTATAAACCGTGGAATGCAAGCAGAAATTGATCTTAAATTAATTTTATCATGATTTTTAATTTAGTATTATAAGCTTACTGAGAATTCATACTAACAAATTCTGCCAGATGGTTAAATGAAATAATCATTCACACCCTATAATGAAGACAATAGCACTCTTACTTGCTCTAATTCTTCTAACAGGAACACTTGTTGCACCTATTGGCTTCTCAGAAGCCCAATCCTCAGATTTGGTAGCACCAAATCCACCTACAAATCTTACTGCAACTCCAGTATCAAACAATCAAATCAATCTGTCATGGATAGCACCAGTAAATAGTACTTTAGATCAAGTTAATGGATACAAGATTGAGATAAGTTCTCACTGCTCAGGCTCTTTTGGGGTTCTGGTTGCAAACACAACTACTACATCTACAACTTATTCCAATACAGGTTTGGTGCAAGGAATTTGTTATGCATATAAAGTATCTGCAATTAACCCAGCCAGTATTGGCAGTACATCAAATACAGCCTATGCGACAACATGGACAGTTCCAAGTAATCCTATATCACTTAGTGCAAATGCAATATCGTCATCACAGATTAATCTCAGCTGGATTGCACCAACCAATACAGGTGGTACTTCGGTAACAGGATATATGATTCAAAAAAGAGATTCTTGTTCAGGTAGTTTCTCAACACTTATTGCCAATACAAGCAATACAAGTACAACATACTCAAACACAGATCTTGTTAATGGTACATGTTACCAATACAGAGTATTTGCTCATAATGTAGTAGGAACAAGTATGGAATCAAATAATGCCACTGGAATCACACTTCAAAACCCTACCCCATCACCATCACCCCCAAGTGCTCCTGGAGGATTGAGTGTGGTTGCAAAATCAAATACGGCATTAAAACTAACTTGGAGTGCCTCATCTACTAGTGGAATATCAATAATTGGCTACCAGATCCAAAGAAACGGTACAACTATTGTAAACAATACAAGCAATACACAAACAAGTTTCACAAATTCTGGACTCTTGCCTGCACATGAACAAACATACCGTGTTGCAGCTTGGAATAGTGCAGGATTAGGCCCATACTCTAGTAATGCAACTGGGATAACCACAAATCAGACTGTAGTAATGCCCACAGATATTAACAATCTGGGTCAACAGGTTTCAAGTTTTGTTCAGTATTATAAAGTAATTTTCAAACAACAACGAGAAGATACAATAAAAGCATTAAAGGAGTGCAATGAAAAAATCAGCAATGCTGCACCAGGAGATAGAGCAAAAGTAAAAGCAGATTGCAAGATTGCATTAAAGACAATTAAAGAAAAATACAAAGACGTAAGAAAACAATTCAAAGATGACTTGAAGGTTTTTAGAGATACTGCAAAGTCGCTGATAAAGGTAGCAAAGGAAGATAAAATCATTGATAAAGATGATGTGAAAGGGCTCAAAAAAGATCTAAAGAAATTGGAAAAAGAATCAAAGAAAATAACAAAGGAGCTTAAAACAGAAATAAAGGAAATTAAAAAAGAGATAGAGCACGAAGAAAAAGAACATAAAAAAGAACTAAAGGAACTTGAGAAAGAAAAGAAAAGCAAATACGATGATGATGAAGACGATGATTAATCATGTGCATAAATTCCATTTATTTTATGTCAATTCATATTTAGTTAACAAAAATTTTTGGTTAAATTGAATTTTAATCAAACAATATAAACAAACGTTATCTAATTATTTTGTAAATTACATGTTATACAATTTGAAAAATCATTTCGTTACAAAAAAGATGTTAGGTAGCAAGTTGAATTGCACCTGGTTAACAATTTTTGCCACAAGCAAAATATTTGAGATGGAGAAATTATTCTTCGTATTTATATAATAGAATCAAAGTGGTGACTTTACAAATGGATAAGAAAAAAACATACAGCATAGTTGGTGTAATAGCTGCAATCTTCATTATCGGAGCTTCTGCCATTTTTTACACACTAAACTTTGATAATCAATATACAGCACAACCTTATTCAAGTGATGAACGAGAATTTATTGAAACAGACATACCTTCGTCTTTTAACACTTCGGAGGATTTGATCAAGTTTACCTCAAATGAAGAAGTAGTACAATTTTTAAAAGAAGCTTCACAATTCAACAATGTGTTTCCTACTCACGGTGGAGGAAGACCATTTGATAGAGTTACTTCAGGTACAATGATCCTTGAAGAAACACTTGAGTTGTCACAGAGAGAAGGGGTACCTGTACCTTCTGTACCTCCATCACCATTTGGTTCTGGTGAGCCTTATCAAGACTATTCTTCAACCAACGTTCAGGTTGAAAATGTAGATGAGGCGGATTATGTCAAAACCGATGGAAAATACATCTACATTTTATCACAAAATACACTAACAATTATTGATGCATATCCACCAGAATCTGCAAAAATTATTTTAAAGATTGGATTAGACATTGAACAACAAGATCTTCAAAACATGTTTCTAAATGATGATAGACTAGTCATATTCTATTATGGATCAGGGCAGTCATTTGGAATTCAAGAATATGACTTTATGCCATACCCAATCTACCAATCAAAAACATTTGCGACAATCATAGATGTATCAGATAAAGAAAACCCAAAGACTGTAACCACGTACGAAATTGATGGTAACTATAACAATTCCAGAATGATAGGAGACATGGTTTACCTAATCACAAACAACTATGTCGACTATGTCCATCCAATAATTCCAAGAATAATGGAATCATCACAAATGATAATTCCTGATGTTTATCGTTTTCCAAACCCAGAAGAAAATTATAATTTTAACACTATAACGGCATTTGATTTTTCTGGCACGCTAAAAGAATCAGAGACTTTCTTGATGGGAAGTGCCAACACAATCTACATGTCTGAAAACAATCTATACATAACTTATCAGAAAAATGTTCCACCAAAGTATTATGATACTGTAAAAAAGGATAGATTCTTTTCTGTAATCCTACCTCTTTTACCACAAAGTACTCAACAAGAGATTAAGGAAATCATAAACAATCCAGAATTTGATTCATATTCCCAGTGGAATATGGTTGAGGAAATTCTGCAAGATGCCTTTAACAAGATGGAAAAAAATGAGCGTGAAAAGTTATTTTCTATCATTCAAAATGCCCTAGATGAGTATGATTCACGAGTTCAGTCAGATACCAGACGAACTGTAGTTCATAAAATCGCATTAGATAAAGGAAGTTTCAGATATGTAGAAAATGCCGAAGTTCCAGGGTATCTGCTAAACCAGTTTTCCATGGATGAACACAATGGTAAGTTCAGAGTAGCTACTACAACTGAATCATACACACGTGATAAAACAATTCTTTCAAATAATGTATATGTTCTTGATGAGAATCTCAAAACCGTTGGCAGTCTAGAGAAGATAGCCCCTGATGAATCCATTTACTCTGCAAGATTCATGGGGGATAAGCTCTACCTTGTGACGTTTCAAAGAATTGATCCATTTTTTGTTATTGATCTTTCTAGTAATACACCGGTGATTCTAGGTGCATTAAAGATTCCAGGATTTTCTAACTACTTGCAGGCATATGATGAAGATCACATTATTGGCATAGGCAGAGACGCAAAGGAGAACGAATGGGGAGGAGTACAGCAATTAGGAATAAAAATTTCAATGTTTGATGTAAGTGATTTTAAAAATCCCAAAGAAACAGATACTATAGTAATTGGAGATTCTTCAATAGATTATGAAGTTTTGTATAACCACAAGGCATTGCTATTAGATAAAGAAAAAAACATAATGTCAATTCCAATTAAAGGTAACGTGAAAGGCATATTTGATGAAGGCCTCATAAAAAAAGAAGATTATAGAAATTGGAATGGATTTTTTGTTTATGGGTTTGACAAAAATAGTTTTGTAGATAAGGGATCTATAGCACACTATACTGGGGATTTTGGATATAACTCAGTATACATGCAAGCGAGATCATTTTACATCGGCGATACTCTCTATACAATAATGGATGGAAGTATCAAAATGAATGAAATTGACAACATTAGTAATGAGCAAAATTCAATCTCGCTTCAAAAAACAGGAAACATTCTCAAGCAGTTACCAGTGATAGAAGATTAGAAGAGCTTGAGCATATTTTAAAAACCATTTGATATTATCACTAAATAGCAAGGATTATTTGGAAAATGATATTGAACCCACAATGAGAGTATAGATATGGCCGTTGGAAAATTTGGAACACTAATCAATTGTATTGATGGACGTTCCTTAATTCCTACAGTTACTTGGTTAAAGGAAAAATATAACCTTGATTTCATAGATACTGTTACAGAACCAGGCGTAGATAAAATCATAGCACAAAAAGATAATGAAAAAACTGTACAAATAAAAACTAAAGTTTTAATTTCAATAAGAGCACATGGTTCTTCTTTAATTGCTATTGCTGGACATCATGACTGTGCAGGAAATCCTGTCTCAAAAAATGAACACATTGAACAAATAAAGAAATCGATTGGCACAATAAAATCCTGGGATTATCAAACTAAAATTGTTGGAATATGGGTAAATGAACATTGGCAAGTTGAAAATGTCAAGAGTTAAGAAATATCTCTTAGAGATTAGAATTTAGTTTTTTCCAACTTCTGTTCAAGTCCTAGCTGATTCAAACTAGGTAGACTTTCTTGCTTTTAGTATAGAGGCTACAAAGGTTATGGCCAAAATAGTAAAGACGATAATCAAAGAGTGCACGACGTCAATGTGTACGAATTCAGAAATTATCATTTTTACTCCAATAAAGGCAAGCAACACAGTCAAACCGTATTTGAGATAATGTAATTTTTCAATCCCAGAACCAATAAGAAAATACAAACTTCGCAGACCCAGTATTGCAAAAATATTTGATGAGATTACAATAAAAGAATCCTGAGTTATTGATAAAATTGCAGGTATAGAGTCAAGTGCAAATACAAAATCTGTCATTTCCACAGACAACAAAGCCACAAGTAATGGAGTAACAACCATTTTTCCGTTTATGACTTTGATGAATTTATGATCATTACTAGTGGTGTCAATTGAAGTAAATTTTCGCAGTATTTTTACAACAAGACTCTTTTCAATATCTAATTTTTTATTTTCTTTTTTACTAATTATTCTAAAACTTGTAAAAAGCAATACTCCTCCAAGAACGTAAATCATCCAGGAAAATGTTTCAAGAAGAGTAATTCCAGCTATAATGAAAACTATTCGCATTGCTATAGCGCCAATAATTCCCCACATCAAAACTCGATGTTGGTATACGTGTGAGATTCCAAGTGATGTAAAAATCAGTACAAACACAAGCATATTGTCAACGCTAAGCGACTTTTCTAATGCATAACCTGTTGCATATTCGATCGCTTTTTGAGAACCAAGTGAAAAGTAGATAACTAGTGCAAAAAGACCACCTAGAGAAAGCCAGATTATTGTCCACAGCACATCTGTTCCAAAAGGATATGATCTTTTTTGAGCGGATTGTTTTTTTGATTTGAAGAGTTTATGAAAGTGATCAGAAAAAAGATCGATTGTTAGCGTTACTGAGATTATAGCAAATAGTGTCAACCATAATTCTAATGGGGTGCCGCCTAGATCCATACAAATTTCTCACTGAATTAGTGTAATTAATGGATATTCACCTATCTAAAATTATTAGTAAATCAAGGGGGCATGCCAACTAGAAACCTGTCGAAAGGTGACCTAAAATTACATCATATTGTACCTAAGCCATACAAAGGTCAAACCAATTTTGTGAAGCCTATATAGAGAATTCAGCGAGAGAAGGTGTCAGTCTTTTTATGCCAAGAATGGAGAAAATACACTAGTTCTTATAGGAAACAAACTAAACATTACTAGATTATCCATGGTACAAAACTTCAACTCTGGTTCAAGCTGTGCCCGTTGTGGAAAAAATGAGATTTTAACAGACAATGTAACTGGGGAAAGGTTTTGTGGAAAATGTGGTTATGTTATTTCTGAGAAATTACAAGAGTCTGGACCAGAATGGAGATCATTTTCAAAAGATGGTGGCACGGATCCTACCAGAACTGGCGCTCCCACATCACTTACAATGCATGATATGGGACTAGCAACCATCATAAATCCAATAAATAGGGATTCAACTGGAAAACCTCTTTCGGCATCAATGAAAAGTACAATTGAGCGTCTTAGAACCTGGGATAGTCGAAGTCAGGTTCACGAACCCCTTGATAGAAACTTTAGACAAGCATTTAGTGAACTCAATAGATTAAAAGACAAACTTACAATTTCTAGCGCTGTTCTTGAAAAAGCAGCTTACATTTACAGAAAAGCATTAGACAAAGGCTTGGTACGTGGAAGATCAATTTCTGCATTAATTGCAGCTGCACTTTATGCTGCTTGCAGAGATACTGAAACGCCTAGAACATTAAAAGACGTTTCAGATGCAGGTAACATAAAACGAAAAGACATTGCGAGATGTTACAGGCTATTACATAGAGAACTAGATCTAAAGATGCCGGTGGTAAATTCAATTCAATGTGTTGCAAGAATTGCAAGCAAGATAGGAATTTCAGAAAAAACAAAACGTAGTGCATCCAAAGTACTCAAAGAAGCGCAAGAGACTCACGAATCTGCAGGAAAGGATCCGATGGGTCTTGCAGCAGCTGCACTGTATTTGTCTTGTGTTAAAAATGGTGAACTCCTGACTCAACGGGATATTGCGGAAGCTGCAGGAGTTACAGAAGTAACTATAAGAAACAGATACAAAAGTCTAAAATCAGATAAAGGCATTTCTGCCTAAAACTTTAGTATTAGAACTGGTACCTGAAACCAAAAACGTATTTCTTTAGGCAAAAACTATCACGAGTGAAATTTTTTGCATTCAAACTTTAAATCATTATCATAATCTCACTTTTTATCGCTCAAACTTGTCATACAGGTTTGATGGAAACTAGCGGAATAAAGTGGATAGACAGATTCATAATTTCAGCTATAATTCAAGGCGGAATAATTACTGTAATGTCATTTGTAATCGTTGGTTTTCAAGCAACTCATACTGAAATTAATTTAATTCAGTATCTATCTAACACGTTTGAAGGAACGGCAAAATGGTTCTTTATTGGAATAATATTTTACTTGATAATAGTTGTAGCAATAGCTGTAACTGGATTATTTTATAATCACCTTGAAATTAATTTAAAAAGAAAATTTTCGGGAGGTTTGAAGATTCTTGCCTGGATTCATCTAATAGGAATGAACGTTGGAGGAGCTGGAGCAATGTTGTATATGATATTTGCAGGTTTGGCTGGAACTGGAGTGCTTTCACTATTTACTGAGGGCACACTGGGAAAACAAAACCTGGCAATAATGGATTCCTTCATAGAACCAATTGGTACCTTTATTGGTCTTTTGGGAATTGGAGTAATATGTGGCGGGATAGGTTTTGTAATTGCGTATAGAAGTAAAAGTGAATCAAACTAATTTTTGAATAAAGATTGTAACCAAAAAACTTATCATCATATGTGAAAACCATAAACCCGTTTGAATTTTAAAGATGATAAAACTTTTCTTGTTCATGGAAAAAGTGAAGATGAGACAAGCAAAGCCAAACGATATTCCAATAATTCTTGGACTTCTTTATGAACTTGGGAGACCAAAACCAAAAAAAGATTCAGATGTGGATACATTTACAAAACTTGTAAAAAAATATCTTAAAGACTCCGATAAGGAAATTCTAATTGCAGAACATAATGATGTGGAGATTATCGGTATGGCAAGCATAGTATTTCTTTCACGATTAAATCAGACAGATAATGAAATGTATATTCCGGAATTAATTGTTTTTAAAAATTATCAAAATAAAGGAATTGGCAAGAAGTTAATTGAATCATGCATAAAACTTGCCAAAGAGAAAAAATGTCATAGGATTAGATTAGAGTCGGGTAACGCAAGAAATGAATCACATGTTTTTTACAAAAATCTTGGATTCATTCAAGATGCTCTTTCATTCTCTAAAGAGATTTAGTTTCCCAAAAATAATATGCTGCAAAAAGGTTTCAGTCTGTTTTTGAAATAGATCTCTCAAAATTCGCCCCCTTTAATAACAAGTCAGTCATGGAGTCGAACTATTTTGACAAAACCTTCGCGTGGGACGTACAAACAAATATTCAAAAGCATTGAAAAATTACCTAGATTCATGAGTAGTGATGCATGGTCTAACCTTGATAAGGTAGATCAAAAGATTATCGAGATTCTAAATAATAACGCTCGTACACCCTCAAAGGAAATAGCAAATGAATTAAGAAAATCTGGACATGATGTATCTGATAGAACTATCAGAAAAAGAATAGAACGACTTGAAAAAAGCGGCATAATAAAAGGATACAAAGCTGTGCTTTCAGATGTTTCTGAAACAAATGAATATGAGGCACTTTTCATGAAGTTCAAACCTACAAAATCCTTAGAGATGGTAAAAAAATCAATTACTGAACATGTAATTGATAAACCAGATTATCTTTTTGTAGCAAATCTTGAGGGGGAGTGGAATATGCTAGTAGTTATGAGAATTGATCCAGGAACAAAAAGTGCAACTTCAAAAATAATTGAAAAATTTTCAGAACAAGTAATTGATTACAGAATAAACAAATTTGATATTCAAAATGTTAACTTGTTGAACATGTCTTTACTGTTATTATAGAATTGAAGATTCTGATTCAGCAGTATTCATTGCATCTTTCAAGTCGTTAATGGTAAATGGTTTTTGAATAAATGCTGTAACTCCTGAGCTAATTGTTTTTGTTACTCGTTTACTTGTTTTTTCATCAGCAGTAATAAGAATTATTTGTGAATCTGGTTGTATCTCAAGAATTTTTGTTGCGATAACATCTCCATCTACATCTGGCAACCCCATATCAAGTAAAAATATTGGATTTTTTGTAGATTTAATTAATTTTTGGGATTCTTTAATTGCTTCTGTACCTGTTTCAAATGTTATAACATCATTGTAACCAAGCTTTTTTAAATAATTTTGGAGTTTAATTATTACAGATTTACTATCATCAACAATCACTACAGGTCTAACAACCTCAGTTTGAAAAACCTGAAGTTTTTTTGATTTATCAAAAGCTTTTTTTGCTTCACTATAATTTCGAGCTTTAAGAAAACACTTTGCTGCACACAAATAAGCGTTTTTTATATTGAAATTATTTTCATTTTTAGCAAAATTTAAGAATGATTTTCCTGCTTCAAGAATTTCGTTAGCATTATCTTTATTCTGACGAAACTTGCACTCACCTGCGAGTATGAAAAGCACAGCAGATTTTAGAGTATCAATTTTCTTTTGATTTTCAGCCAAATTTAAAAAAAGGTTGTAGGCAGTAATGTTTTGATTATTTTGAAGATGAGTAAAGGCCAAGTCATAATCTAGTTTTTTCTTTTTATCAGCCATGGGTTTGCTCCCGATTTGTTTTATATTATATTATTGTAGTTCGAATTGAACATCCAAGTAATCCATTAAGGAATACTTTTAGGGGTTGATTACTGCACGCCCAATTATTTTACGTTGTTTGAGATTTTCAAGCGCATCATTTGATTGATTAAGGGAGTATCTTTCAGATATGACTTGTTTTATTGTACCCTTCTTTGCTAATTCAATTAATTCTACAAAATCATTATAATTTCCAGTGTATGCACCTTGGATGGTAATTGCTTTAAGAGGAATTGTTACCAATGATAGATCTATCGAACCTCCAAAAAGTCCAACTAGAACTAGATTTCCTCTTTTGCGTAATACTGCTATTCCAGTTTTGGCAGTTTGTGGAGCATTTACAAAGTCAATCACACTGTCAGCACCTTTGTTATCACAAATAGAAATTATTTTTTGCACAGCATTTCCAGATCCAGTTGTAACAGAACCAATCACATTAGTGTTTATAACAAAATCCGCTCCCATTTTTTTTGCAATATCTAATTTTTTATCATCCAAATCAACACAAATTACTTTAGCATTAGTAATTGCTTTTGCAATTTGTATTCCCATTAATCCTAAACCACCAGCACCAATGAGCACTAAATATTCAGGAGAATTCATGTTTGCTTTTTTTACTGCAGTGTAAGCAGTTAGCCCGGAGCAGGCAAGTGAAGCTGCAGGTTCTAAATCAATCCCAGAAACTTTTACCAAGTACTTGAAGTGGGGTACCAATACCTGTTCGGCGTATCCTCCATCTTGAAAAACTCCAAGAGATTTTGGAGAATCGCAAAGATTTTCATTTCCTGCCTTACATGCAGGACATGTTCCTTCACCTATCCATGGATAAACTAAAACATTATCTCCCTCAGAAAATCCTGTTACTGCGCTTCCCATTTTGGCAATAGAACCTACAATTTCATGACCTGGGGTTACAGGGTATTTCACTCCCCTATCGGTTACTTTCATGAAAGAGCCATCACCCAAATCATAGCCACCTTCCCATAAGTGTAAATCACTGTGACATACGCCAACTGCTTTTACCTTGACTATAACTTGATTTTCTTTTGGTTCAGGGATTTCTAATTCAGATATTTCAAGAGGTTTATTTGCTTCAACGATTCTTGCTGCTTTCAACGCGTCTTCTTTTTGTTAGTTATAATATAAGAGTTGACTGAGAACAACAAAAAAATAGAGCGCCTAGATATTATTAAGTAAGCACTTTAAAAATTTGTGAGTGAAGACCAGTCAAAAGCAGGGATCTCTCAGGCGCCTGTTAATATTCTCTTTAATCCAGCTAATATAACAAAAAAAGATGTTTGGGAAATTAACATAATCCAGATTTTAGAATTATTAATTCAAATTCTAAATCAATCTGGAAAAAAGGACTTGAGAGTGGCAGGCATGGCAGCTCTATCATCATCGTTAATTCATAGAATGAAAGTAGAAAGTATTTTTGCATTACAAAAAGCTGCAATGGAAAAAAAGCCGTTAACTCAGAGAGTTGATTTGGATATTGACTTGATAAATATGCCATATCGGCACGAGTCAACTTATCCAGTAACATTAGACGAGCTTTTGAATTTACTTGAAAACCTTATAGGAACTATTGCTAACCCTCGCTCTCGAAGAGGAAAGCAATTAAGTTTCGAACCTATTGAAGCACCGGATTTTAAGGATTACTTTATTTCGCTTGAGAATCTCATTGGCAAGTATGAGGAACTTATTACAAACAAGATTAGGGCTGTTGGTTCTGGGATGCTAAAGGATATCATAATTGACCTTGACACTATTGATTCAATAAGATGTTTTTTTGCCATCCTGTTTCTTGCAAGGGATCAAAAGGTGGAACTAGAACAAGTTGAAGATGACATAAAAATCACCCTTATCAAAGAGAAATTTACAACCTAATCAAAGATGAAGAAAGGATTCTTTTAAGTAGATTCCAGCAGAGGTGTGATAAATGGTAAAAATCGAAAACGATGATGAAGCAACTGCCAGAATCGAGGCTGCCTTATATTCTGCAGGTAGGCCTTTGAGCATAGAGGATTTGATCAAAGCCTCAGGCACAGAATCTAGAACAAAAACCCTCAATTTACTCAATCTTATAATGAAAAAGGCGAAGTTAGCATTCAAGGCCATAGAAGTTGTAACCTTGCCTGATGATTCTTATGTATTTCAGCTAAAACCAGAGTATAGCTCAACAATTAGAAGATATGCCTCAAAACCAATTTTACCAAATGCAACTCTGAAAACTCTTTCATACATTGCTTACATGCAACCAATCTCTTCTAAACAACTTGTTGAAACAAGAGGTTCAGGAGTTTATTTACATCTCAAGGAATTACGTCAACTAGATTACATAGAAAATCAAAATGTTGGAAGATTGAAAATCTATTCTACTACAACAAAATTTCAAAAATATTTTGGAATTCAAGGAGATGCTGATTCGCTAAAACAAAAGCTGTTCAAAAGGGTAAGAAAATCACCCCATATTGCTATTTCAAGTTCACCGCAGACTGTTGCTCCTCAGGCATAGTTCTTTAAAATCTAGAAAAAATTCTTTGAGAACGTAGTTTAGATAAGATATTTTGCGTTTTGTATAAATTAGAGTAGTTCAAACGCAATACATGAGAAAATCTTTAGAGAATCTGGCAACAAGTAAAATCACTGGAGGAAGACGACATCCATTACGCGCTAGAAGAAAATATGAAATTGACAGATATCCTAATGAAGCCTTAATTGGTCCAGCAATTACTGTTACCAGAAAAGTACGTGGAAAAAATCAAAAAACTGCATTAAAAACAATAGACTTTGTAAATTTAGCAATTCCAAATTCTAAAGTAAAGAAAACAAAAATTGTGAAAGTTTTAGAAAATCCAACAAACAGTGATTATCAGAGACGTGGTGTAATTTGCAAAGGTGCAATTCTTGAAACTGAAGATGGAAAGTGTAGAGTTGTATCAAAACCAGGACAACACGGTGCAGTTAACGCAGTTCTCATAAAGTGATTAAATGAAAGATTACGAGCATGTCGTAGTCTGGCTTGATTATTTTAACAAGACATTACCGCGTGACAAAGGACGAAAACTTTCAAAAGAAAAATGTATTTTTGATCCATCTCTAAATGAATTAATCGAAGCTGCAAAAGCGGCTGGGTTAGAACTAACTGAATCAAATGATAAAGTTAGATTTCCAAAAAGACCTTACGTCAGATCAGGATACATCATTTTACCAAAGAATGGACCAAAAATAAAAATCCTAAATAAAATTTCTGAGAAATTAGTTTCTAAAAGAGCAAAGCAGTCTAAATAATATTCAATCTAGCTTCAAGCTAAAGTAAAGTTGACAGAAGTCTATGATAATGACAGAACGATTTGAGTAGTAATTGCAGGAGGTAGGCGAAATAATGCATTTGGCCAATAGTGGCAGAGTTATCATACGACTTTCAAAAACTTTGGAAGAAGGTCAGATAATTTGTGACGAAAAAAGTAGCAAGATAGCAAAAGTTACGGAGATGATAGGTCCAATTGGAAAACCATATGCATCTGCCATTCCGTTGACAAACAACGTAAAAAAATATGTCGGTAAGAAAGTTTTTGCACTTGCGTCTTCTCCTGTAAAAAAATATAAAAAATTAAGGAGAAAAAGAAATGAACGCAATTGAAATAGAAAAATGCTGTCCTGAATGTGAATCATCATTAATTGATGACGTTCAGAATGGTGAAAGGATTTGTTCGGGCTGCGGCGTAGTCGTTGCAGAACAAATGGCAGACTATGGTCCAGAAGCAAGGAGCAGTAGTTTAGAAGAAAAAATGAAACTAGCAAGAGCAACAGGCCAAACGACATATTCTCAACATGATTTGGGAATTACAACAGAGATTTCTATCAGCACCAAAGATTTCAGCGGAAAATCGATCAGTTCTGATGTAGTAAACCAAATGAACAATCTAAGAAAATGGCAACAAAGAGTAAGAGTCTCATCTCCAAGAGAAAGAAGACTATCAAGTGTATTAGGAAAAATTGGAGAAACTTGTAAGGTTCTTACCCTACCAAAAAATGTACTTGAGACTGCATCGATGATTTATAGAAGTCTAGATGGCAAAGTTGACGTCAAAGGCAAATCAGTCGCAAGCATTTCAGCAGCTACCATTTTCATGGCTTGCAAACAATGTGATGTTATCAGATCCCTCGATGAAATATGTGCAGGAATTAGTACAGTAAAAGATCTCAAATCCAAAACCAAACTAGCCGCAAGATACTATAGAACTATGGTAATGGAACTAGGAGCATCTTCAACACCTGTTGTAACAATGGACAAGTACATCTCTAAAATTGCAAATCTAACAAAAACAGATGTACGAGTTGAACGACTTGCATTAGAAATTTCAGAAAAAACTAAAAACCGTAACCTTGCTGATGGAAAGGCTCCTAATGGTATCGCAGCAGCATATCTTTATGTTGCATCGATATTGCTTGGTCAAAACGTCCTTCAACGGGATGTTTCAAGCGTTGCAGGAGTGACTGAAGTTACAATTCGTAACAGATGTAAAGAAATTCTAACTAGTTACAGATTATGCGTAACTCTTCGACCATCACTAGCCAAAATCTAAATCCACACCCCCCTTATTTTATTTTAAATCAATTAGTGGTAATTCTATAAATTTAGAATAACGCCTTAGGAGAAGCTAAAATTCGTCTGTGTTATATAGTGAAAAAAAGAATTATGTCCATGGCAGTTCTGGAAATAAAAGACCTTCATGTAAAAATAGGCGGAAAAGAAATACTCAAAGGAGTTAATCTAAAAACAGGTCCAGGCGAGGTTCATGCAATCATGGGGCCTAACGGTTCTGGTAAAAGCACACTAGCATACACACTTCTTGCACATCCCAAGTATGAAGTAACACAGGGGGACATCTTACTTGACGGAGAAAGTATTTTGAGTTTAAAAGCTGATGAGCGAGCTAAAAAAGGGCTCTTTCTAGGATTTCAGTATCCAACTGAAGTCTCTGGTGTTGGTTTTTCACATTTTCTTAGAACGTCTTACAATGCACTAAGTAAAGCCCTGCAAGGTGATGATCGCGAAGTATTCATTACAGTAAGAGAATTTCAAAACTATTTAAAAAAAAATATCAATGCTGTTGGATTAAAAGACGACTTTTTAGCAAGATATCTCAATGAGGGATTTTCTGGTGGTGAAAAGAAAAGATCTGAAGTATTGCAGATGGCTGTACTAAAACCAAAAATTTCAATTTTAGATGAACCTGATTCTGGATTAGACATTGATGCAGTACAAGCTGTTGCAAAATCAATCAGTCAAGTTTCTGGAAAAGATTCTACTACAATTATTATTACTCACTATGCGAGGATCCTAAACTTCCTTGACAAATTAGATTTTGTTCATGTCTTTTCTAATGGAAAGGTAATAAAAAGTGGAGATGCGACTTTAGCTGCAGAGTTAGAGAAAAAGGGATACGAGTGGATCTTAGAAAATCAACCTGCATCATAATAATTTCTAAAAATAAATAGTATGATTTTCTATTAAGATGGCTTTGTACGAAGTATTTGTAGAGTTTCACAAAGATTTTGTTAAAGTTGAGGGAAATCAAGTTACCATAGGTGTGAAATCAAAACCAATCAAAGGGGAGACAAATAAAGAGATAATTAAAAAATTAGCCAAACATTTTGGGGTTTCTTCCTCGTCGGTGACTATAAGATCAGGTCAAAAAACGAAAAAAAAGATAGTTGAAATATTGGGCTGAAAATAGGAGTACTTTTTTATTCACATAAGTTAGAGGGGTATCCATGGAATCAAGTACAGAAGCAGAAAGAAAGTTCTATTTTAATTTCTCATTTTTCAAAGTTGATCCGAAATGGAGATGGATGGCAGATCTAGCCAAGGAAGAGTCTGCAAAAGAGGTTGAAAATGTTATTGGAAATTCAGGTATACGATTTAGATCATATTCAACATTAGGATTACGAGATGATGCAGATTTTATGTTCTGGTTTGCAGCAGAGTCAGTAGAAGAGATACAAACTGCAATTTCAAAACTCTACCTAACTGTTTTTGGAAAATATATCACACCATCTCATGTTTACCTTTCATCTACAAGGCCTTCGATTTATGCAAAAACAGGAAAGGTTCCTTCTTTTGTTGCAGGAGAAGAAGCCAGACAATACGTGATAGTGTATCCATTTATCAAAACAAGGGAGTGGTATCTCTTACCAGTTCAACAGAGACAAAAATTGATGGAAGAACATATTGAAGTAGGTAAAGGCTATCCGCAAGTGGTTCTTAACACAACTTACTCTTTTGGAATTCATGATGAAGATTTCATGTTAGCATTTGAAACAGATGATCTTCATGCATTTCAAAATCTTATAATGGATTTGAGAGGAACCCAAGTTTCCAAATTTGTTGCAGTAGACACTCCAATGATTGTTTGTGTTAAAAAGGATATTATTCCTTTAATATCCAGTCTTGGATAATGGATGCACTAAAAGAATGGGCAACGGTAGTACATGCCCTTGAAAACGGAGAACAAACAGTTATTTTACGAAAAGGTGGGATTCTTGAAACTGATTCTGGATTTAAAATTGAAGCAAAAAAATTTCTTTTATTTCCAACATTTGAGCATCAAGAGATAAAAAATCTAAAACCACAGTTTCATAGTTACTTTAATATTGTAAAACATAATCTCTCGCATAATGAATATAACAAAATTACATCCTACGCTGAAGTAGTAGATGAAGTAGATATAGAATCACAAGAAAAAGTCAACGCATTATCACAGTTTCATATTTGGAGTGAATCTTACATCAAAGAGAGAATGAATTGGATGCCTGAAAAGCCAATTAAGGCGGTTTTTCTCAAAGTGTACAAAGTACCAGAGATTAAAATTCCTATAAGATCTGAATATCACGGGTGCAAATCTTGGATAAACATAAATGAAGATATTCAGGGAGGAAAACCTGTTTTGAGCGATACAGAACTTAACTCAAGATTTCAAAAATTTAAGGAGATTGTGAAGTGAAATACAAGTCATTAGGAAAAAGTGGGATTAAAGTTTCTGAGATTGGATTTGGTGCATGGACAATTGCACTAAATTGGTGGGGTAAAGAAATTGATGAAGATGAAGCCAAACGTATGTTAAAAAAAGCATATGATGTGGGAATTAATTTTTTTGAAACCGGTGACATGTATGGAAAAGGAAAAAGTGAGAGATTGATTGGCGAGGTCTTCAAAGGAATGCGAAGTGAAGTAGTCATTTCAACAAAATATGGATATGATTTTGAAAAAGTAGATCAGATTGGACATAAAGAACTACCACAACGATTTGATCCTGAATTTACTGATCATGCTTTGAATAATAGTTTACAACGTCTTCAGACCGACTATATAGATGTGTATGGGCTACATAATCCTAAATTAAAACACATTCACAGTGACACGATTTTCCAAACTTTTGATAAAAAAATACGAGAAGGAAAAATTAAAACCTGTCAAGTTGCATTAGGTCCTGCAATTGGTTGGACTCAAGAAGGTCTAGATGCCATGGAGAGAGAAAACATTTCTGCCATACAGACAGTTTACAATATTTTGGAACAAACGCCTGGAAACGAATTGATGGAAAAGGCGGTCAGAAAAGATGTGGGAATTCTAGTACGAGTTCCTGATGCATCAGGAATCCTTACAGGAAAAGTCGACGCAAATACGAAAATTGATGAAAAGGATCATCGCTCAGTTCGAAAGGGTGAATGGGTTAGAGCCTCGCTAGAAAAGGTAGAACAACTAAGGCCTATTGCTGAACGGAATGATCTTAACATTACAGAACTTGCAATAAAATTCATTTTATCAAAGAAGGGAGTTTCTTCGGTATTACCCACTATGATTAGTACTGATGAAATTGAGATGTTTGCTGAAATGTCAGATGGAAATTACATTCCGGAATCTGATATGAGGGAAATTGATGCTTTATACAATACATGGCCTTCTTACGAATTAAAAGCCACGCCTCAAACAGTCTAAATCAGTTAAAAATAAATTTACGCTGGAATTGTTTCTTCTAAGGAAAAATTTTGTTCAACAAAATATTCTACACGGGTCTTTTTGAATTCTCGTGCGCTAAATAAAATCTTGTAGTCATCTACGTTGATCTGTTTTTGAATAGTTTTTGCCATCTCTTGTGCTTCATCTTCTGATTTACAGTGAATCATTGAAAATACATTGTAAGGCCAATCTGGATATACAGGACGCTGATAACAGTGACTAACTTGTGGAAATGCGCCAAGTTTTCCACCTACATCGGTGATACGTTCTTCAGGTACTTTCCATACGATCATTCCATTTGCAACAAAACCCACATCTCTGTGACGAAGAATAGCTGCAAATCTTCTCATGACACCAATTTCTTCATAATTTCTTAGCTTATCAAATATCTGTTCTTCAGTCATTCCAAGATTTTGTGCAGCCTTTGAAAATGGTTTATCTACAATTTCTAGATCTTTTTGAAGTTCTCTAATGAACTCCTTGTCTTCTTCAGTAGGATTGAATTTCACATCACGAATTTTTTTCTTTTCTTCTGATGGTTTAATTTCATGTTTTTTTTCATCAACCATATCAAGCTTGACACCAATTTTGAATAGTTGTATTGTTGGAAGCAATCTAACCTTCTTAATTCCGTTGAGTTTTGAAAATTTATCAACTTCATTTTTTAGATCAGAGCCAGGGGGAACTGCCAAAGTAAACCACAAGTTAAACTGGTGGTTTCTTTCATAGTTGTGACTTACACCAGGATGACGGTTAATTTGTTGAGCAACATAATCTAGCTTATCAGGCTCAATTTCCATTGCCACAAGTGAGCTTTTGTATCCAAGTTTTCGTGTATCAAAAATTGCACTGAGTTGTCGTAGAACTCCTATTTTTTTAAGATTGTTTAATCGTTCTTTTACAATCTCAGGAGTTATTTTAAATTTTTTTGCAATATCATGATATGGCTGCGAAGTAAGTGGAAAAGTCCATTGAATCTCATTTAGGATTTCCTTATCTAGATTATCCATAGTTGTAGCCAACACCACATGAAATTTCTCTTTCAATTAAAAATGTAGTGGATTCTTTGAATCTATAAATAGAATTTCAATGGTGCCAGATCGTTGATAGTAGATTTTAATCTGAAAGGGAATTTAGTAATAGTAGTAGGGGGAGGAGCTGAAGGAATGAAAAAAGTAAATTCACTTCTAACTCAAGATTGCAAGATTTTAGTAATTAGTGACAAAATCAATACACAGTTAGCAAATTATATCAAGCAAAAAAAAATTAATTTTAAAAAATCTAAATTAAAAGATGGTAATTTTCTTTCAAAATACAAGCCATTTCTAGTAATGGCAGCAACAGATGATAGAGATCTTAACAGGAAAATTATTCAAAAAGCAAAAAAAAGGAAATGTTTTGTTTATGCTTCTGATGATCCTGAGATAAGCGACTTTGCACACCCTTCTGTTATTAACATAGATGATACTGTTCAGATTGCTATCTCAACAGGCGGTAGAAGTCCAGCTATGGCAAAAAAACTAACATTACAAGTAGAAAAGATATTTAAAAAAAGTATAAAAAAAGAAGACATTTACCAAATCAAATTACAGCAGATCGCTAGAGATGCAGCAAAAAAGATAATTCCTACCCAATTAGAACGAAAAAAATTCCTATATTCAGTATTAAATGATAAAGCGATTAAACAGTTAATAAAAGACAATAAACTAAAAAAAGCGCAACAGAGGGCTATGTTGATGCTAAGGAAGTGGAAATGAATCAAGATATTATTAATGCGAGGGTTACATTTCGTAATTCACCCATTCATGTTTTAGAGAAGTTTACATTCAAGGATCTGGATGATGCTTATTCTCATTTTAAAAAACATTCTGGATTATCAGAATGTGTAATATTACAAACTTGTAACAGAGTAGAGTTATTTGGTACGGCAAAAGATTATGACCTTGAAAAAATAAAAAAGACATGGGCATCTCTTGCAGGTCTAGAAGAGGCTGCATTCAAGGAAAATCTAGAGCTAAGTGAAAATGAAGAAGTTTATCATCATTTGCTAAAATTAACTTCAGGTCTAGATTCAATGGTTTTAGGAGAAGAGCAGATATTAGGACAAATTAAAAATTCAATTACAGCTGCAAGACAAGCCAAGTTTTCAGGAGAGCGTCTTAATACACTATTTGATAAGGCAATTCAAATTGGCACCAGAGTAAGAAACTCAACTGGAATTAGTAGAGGTGGGATATCAGTTGGCTCAATGGCTGTCAAACTTGCAGAAGAGAATGTTGATAATCTAAAAGCAAAACGTATTCTGTTAATTGGAACAGGAGAATCTGCTACGCTAGTTGCAAAATCTCTCAAAAAAAGGGCTTATGAATTTTTTATTTCTAGTAGAACACTTGAGAGATCAAAGGCATTTGCTGAAACACTTGGTGGTAAACCAATTAGATTTGAAGAGGTGTTATCAGGTTTTGATAAATACGATGTGTTATTTGTTGCAACTTCAGCTCCATATTTTCTTGTTACGTATGACCGGATTAAACAAGCAATGGATACAAAACAAAATGGTATTATGATTTTAGATTTATCAAATCCAAGAACAGTGGATGAAAAAGTAGCGATTCTTCCAGGAATTAAACTTATGAATCTTGATCAAATAGCAGAAATGGTGGATAAAAACATGAGGAGTAGAATAGGTAAGGTTTCAGCCGTTGAAAATATAATTAGTGAAGAATTACTAGTAGTTGAGGCATCAATGAAACGACTAGACGCAGAACCAATTGTGAAGGATGTATTCAAAAATATAGATTTACTCAGAATAAAAGAATTACAAAAGGCTCTTCAAATGCTAGGTGAGACTGACAAAAAACGTGTCAAAATTATTGAAGAGCTTACAAAAGCTGTTGTAGAAAGTATTGTGTCTGCACCAATGAATAATCTCAGAAAAGCTTCGGAGCAAGGAAATCCAGAGTTACTTGATGCTGCAAGTAAACTTTTTGATTATAATAAAAAAGATTAGTGACTTTAGCAGACTAGAATTATATAACTAACAAATGGATTTTTGACATGTCAACTTTTCCTAATCGACGTCTTAGAAGATTACGAAAAAGTGAAAATATTCGTGAATTAGTTCAAGAAACACGGCTCTCGACAAAAGATTTCATTTGTCCTGTCTTCATACAAGAAGATTTGAAAAAGTCTGCCAAAATTGATTCAATGCCAGATATTGAGAGATTTCCTCTAGATGGAATAAATGATGAAGTAGACAAGATTATTGATTTAGGAATTCCAGCAATAATGCTATTTGGTATTCCGTCATCAAAGGATGATGTAGGTAGTGCTGCATTTGATGAAAATGGAATAGTTCAAAAGGCAATAACTCAAATTCGAAAGAATTTTGGCGACAAAATTGCGATCATGACAGATGTATGTCTTTGCCAGTATACCAAATCAGGACATTGTGGAATAATTAAGGACAATAAAATCGATAATGATTCTAGTATTGAAACTTTAGCAAAAATTGCAGTTAGTCAAGCTAAGGCAGGTGTTGATGTAGTATCACCATCTGCCATGATGGATGGTCAGGTTATTACAATAAGACATGGATTAGATGATGCTGGATTCTCTGATGTTGCAATAATGTCCCACTCTGCAAAACATCGTTCAGCATTTTATTCTCCTTTCCGAAATGCTGCGGAATGTGCCCCACAATTTGGAGACAGAAAAACTTACCAGATTCCATTTACTAATGCACGTGAAGCAATGAGGGAAGTGGAGATGGATGTTAATGAAGGAGTTGACATTGTTATGATTAAACCAGCTTTGGCATATCTTGATCTAATTGCGGAAACAAAAAAACGATTTAATGTCCCAATTTCTGCGTATAGTGTATCTGGAGAATATGCACTTGTAAAAGGTGCAGCAAAACAAGGATGGATTCAAGAAAACGATGTAATCACAGAGATTCTGTATTCAATTAAACGAGCAGGTGCAGATATGATAGTTACATATTTTGCAAAATCTGGTGCAGAGATCCTCAACGAATAGCCCATGAGAGATGACCAGAGATTCGAAATAGAACGGGCCTTTGATCTATTACCTCATGTTGTAGGTGCAAGCTGGGCAGTTACTTGGTATAGGCTAAATGAAATAAAAAAGCCCTCTAGAGAAGAATTTCGTAATAAAGTTATAGAATACTTTGATTTGTTAAATCCACTTTTCGATTCATTTTCAGACTCGAGTGGATTTAAGGAGATTATTGGTTATATCAATCAACGAAGAAATGAGGAGATTGAAAAGATAAAGGATGGGGATAGTAAGGAAATAGAAAAAAGATATGATAGGTATATCGATTATGGTTAGATTTCCTTTTTCAAATCACTGAGGAATTTTTTAATAATCTTTGTTCTACGTTTAGCCTCGATTTTTGCAGATTTTGTGTTCATCTTAGACTCTAAAAGAAGAAGTTTTTTGTAAAAATGGTCTACGGTCCATTCTTGGTCATTTGGTTTTCTTGCTAAACAAAACGGATCACTCTTATTGTAAAATGATCTATTTTCTGCACCACCTACGGCAAAAGTTCTCGCGATTCCTATTGCGCCTATCGCATCAAGTCTATCTGCATCTTGGACTATTTTTCCTTCTAAAGTTTTTGGTATTTTATTTTTTGAAAAACTGTGGTATTCTATTGCATCTGAAATTATTTTTATTTCACTATTTGTGTAATGATATTTTTGAAGAATTTTTGTTGCTTTGATAGCACTTTTGGTTGATGCAGTTTTTGATCTTTTATCAGATTTTGGAAAAGAAATTACATCATGTAATAAAGATGCTGTGAGTACAAGTTTTTTATCTACTTTTTCTGTCTTACAGATATGCTCAGCATTCCTATACACTCTTTTTACATGTTCAAAATCATGGGCAGTGTCATTTTTTGTCATCATTTTTTCTACTTCATTGCGCAGTCTTCTTAGGGATTTCAATTAAAATCTCCAAAGTTTAGGCTTGACAAATTTGAATTTTTTTTGCGTAATTAACATACTCCAGTCTATACTTGCAAATAATACTAAACTTCCAATGCCAATAGCATCTGCAATTATTATTCCAGTATAACGATCCTCAAAGAGTTGTAGGAATGGAACTAATACAACATCACTAATTGATAACATGATATAATAGGATAAAACACGACCAAACCAAAAACCAATGTATATGCCAATACTCTTTATACGCATTAAACCGTAAGCGACAAAAAGTATATTATCTGGAAGTGGGGTGGCCGCAAATAGGAATGATGTTAGAACATATCCGAATCTTCTTCGATTAAGAAAGTTCCCAAGTATATCAAGATTTGATTTTTGTTCCTTTCCCACAAATCTTCTAAAAAGATGACTAATTCGTTTTAGGAAAAATCTACCAATTGTTGCTCCGGTTGCTCCAACAAGAGCCAATACAATTAGATCAAGAGATGGATCTAATGCAAGAAATGAGGCAAGCACCATCCATGATGGTGGCATTAAAAGGGGAGCAGTGCCAATTCCCAATAATAGAAAAAATATTCCAAAATAGGAATAATCAGATATAGTTTCTAAAATATCGGTCATTTTTCACCATCAGAGGTCATATTTCTTCATCTAAATCCTTTGGAGAAATTTTACTTATGAAAAAATTGGAAAAAGCATCAAAAAAATAAAGAAAAAACATTTTTTAGAATAAAAAGATCATGTTGTGCAAAAAAAAGAACAGTTTATTCAATATCTTTATATCCAATTTTGCTGTTATTATTTTATGTCTTCTACAGCATGGAAATGTTTTAGATGTGACCTTACATTTAAAGAGGAAAATCACGCAAAACTACATGAAGAAATTTCTAAGCATTCTGTAAGATCTGTTAAAATTATTACAGCATAAGAAATCTTAATTTCTTAATTTGATTTGAAATCTTGATTTAATTTTTTATTTATTGTGAAATATAGTGCAGGAGGTGGGATTTGAACCCACGAACCCCTAAAGGAAAGGATTTCCTATTGTCATAATCTTGAGTCCTTCTCGGTTGACCGGGCTTCGATACCCCTGCAACTTCTGCGGAACATTCGTGTTAAAAAAAGCTTTATAATTAGCTCGTCAAAAATGCAAATTATGACTACTACTGAAGAAGCTAAGAATATGAGAAATGGGATCAATATAGAAGGAACTGTAGAAAGAAAAGGAGAAACAAGAACTGTAAACAAGAAAGCAGGCGGTACCATTGATGTTTGTGATGCCTATCTAGTTGATGATGCTGGTGAAATTAAACTAACTCTCTGGGGAGATGACATTCCAAAAATAAGCGATGGTTCTAAAGTCAAGATAACTAATGGTTATACCAACACCTTCAAAGGAGAAGTTTCTTTGACGAAGGGAAAATATGGTCAACTAGAAGTGGTATCTTAAATTTTCTTATAAGACCTAAGTTAATCTAGAGTTTATTTTCTTTTTCTTGATTTTGATTTTCTTCTAATCTTAGCTTTTCGTTTTAGGTTTGTTGTTTTAGATTTTCTTTTGGGTTTTTTCTTTTGTGCAGATTTCTTTTGCCTTTTAGCAGCAAGTTCGGATATTTTTTTACTAATTTGTGAGAGATTTTGTTTAGCTGATTCCTCTTGTTTTGTTTGACGGGATACCTGTTTTGCTATGCGAACTGTTGCTTTTTTACTAGTTTTGATAAGGTTTTGCAGAGTAGGTTTTGAGTGGGTTTGTTTTTGAATTTTGCCTGATA
>JBQTHA010000092.1:0-10504 GCA_052390375.1 Nitrosopumilaceae archaeon | reverse complement strand
ACAGAAGACATGTACATGAAAATATCTTCAATTGATTCAAATTCTTCGTATTCTATATGCATTAAAACAACATGATTTGTTTGAGTATAATAACCTAAAGAAAAATTCTATTGGTTCTTGAATCTTTTCTTTAATTTTACTATGACAATTGCTGGTGCTACAAAGTACATTCCTAGATTCAAGATTATTAGACTTATTCCGTAACCTAACATTTCCTCCTCAGAATCTATATCGACGTGGTTTAGGATCGAAAGTGACATCAACAGTGGAGTTATGGTAATTCTAACTGCATCTTGGAATATTGGGTTTGCACGTTCCCAATCTGCAATTGTTGGAGAGAATGAATAATAGAATTCGTTAAATCCTGTCATAAATGCAGTTCCAGATAAAGTGCCAAGTACAGTATTATCTCGAATTTCTCTTAGCATTTGAACTTGTGGGGCTAATTCAGAACCAAATGCTGCAGTTGCAATTAGGCATCCACCTCCTTCTTCTTTTTCATCAGGTACACAAAGTCCTTTTTCTAAATGGGTACCTGGACCACAAGTTGGTTTGGGTTCTGGTTCCACCACTACTGGTGGTGGTTCAACTACTGGTGGTGGTTCAACTACTGGTGGTGGCACATAACCTGGACCACCAACAAATTGGAAGGTAGCTGTGGCTTTTTGTCCACTATAAAATACTTGAACAGAATATTCTCCTCCTACTTTGAAAGTTCCCGAAGCAATTAATGTTGTTTCATAAGATCCATCTGCTTTTGGAGTAATTTGGTCAATTCTAACAATATTTCCTGTTGGATCATAAACTCTTAGTGTAAGATCAACAGGATAATCGATGTTAAGGTTTTTTATAAAACCCGAAACAGTGATCGTGTTTCCATCTGCATACAAAGGCAAATCGGTCTTAACTGAAAGAGGTGGAATTGATGTTGTCGGCGGAGTTTGAGCATTTATTGCGCCCATAAATCCATATGATAAAATCGTAAATGACAAAATAATCAATGATATACGTCCTAACGGGCTCATTTGCTGGATTTTATCAAGGATCAAGGGTATTTATGTATTAAATGAAAGAAAAGTTGACTCGATTATAGCCTAATTATGCCATTCTTTACCAAAAATTCTAGTGCATTAACAAATTCATCATCAGATACAATATCCTGAGACCACCACTCTGCAGTATTTTTTATCCAAAATGGAACATTTTGTCCGGTACTTTGTGATTTAACAGAATCTGGAATAACAATAATATTTTCTTCCATCAGATGTTCTATTCCGCTGATAAATTCAGAGTCTGAAATCTGATCTGAGGACCACCATCCCGCATTATTTTTTATCCATTCAGGTACCAAATATTTTGAGACTTGAAATACCTCATTTCCAATATGAGAGTCATGATAATTCACACTAACTTTGTAATTACCAGGTAATGAATTATGATATAAAGTAAAAACTACTTTGTATTCTCCTTTCTGTGTTGCAAGCACATTAAATTTTTCTGATGATGAATCAGGTCCAATAAGAGTTATGTCAATGGTAGTTCCTTGTTTGTAATTATTTACTTTACCACTTAGAATTACTTCGGTTGTTTTCTTATACTCTGGAATGATAAATTTTTCAGAGTTTAAACTTGAAAGATTTTCTCCAGTCAAAGAAGAACCAAAACTAATTGCACTGAAAATATTTTGTTCTCCAGAAGAATCTCTGAAATCATGATATTTTGCATCAAGACTTCCACCTGCAGTAGAAATCAATTTTGTGCCTGTTTTATCACATATCTGGGTAGGCATTTTAAAACTTCCCTCAAAAATACCAGAATTAGTTCCAGTTTCTACAAGAATAAATCCTGTTGATGCGAGTCCTCCATGTTCAACTCCATTTATTGTACAACGTTTATATCGAAAATCTTTGATTAAAATTTCTACTAAAAGCTCACCATTTGATGTTCCAACAGTATCAACATTGGGGGAATTAGAATCATTTACAACTTGATATGATTCAATTGTATCATGTTTTTGATTAAGATCAGAATCATTTAAAACAAAAAAAACTGGTTGACCAAAACGATAAGTATTGGATGTAAAGGATGCAGTTCCCGAATGCGTTTTAATGTCAGTTTTAGTTGAAGTTCTAATAGTAACTCCAACTTCTGCAATATCAGAATATGCAATGTTGATTCCTTCTTCATCTATTAATCTATCATTTACTAGGAATTTTATTTTGTCATCAATTGTTCGAAGTGATGTAATTAAATTTGAATCAAAAATATTTACTTGATTGGTAATTGTATATTCTATTGTTCCCACAAATATTCCAGAATTGTTTGAAGTTTCTTCTAATTCGAATCTGTAGATGGCGTTATTAATTTCTTGATTATTTTTTTTGCCAAAAGAAAAAAAGTCTATTACTATTGGTTGCTTGTCTTTTTCATTTGATATCATACCAGCAGGATCTGTATTGTTGGACGAATCAAAATTAATTACTAAAAAAACCGAAGACGAGTTTGGAACTGAATTAATTGCAGCTACATCAACGTCATCTAGTTGTATTAAACCCCTTCCAGATGAAATGTCTCCTGGATCTAAGATTTGCACTATCGTTGTTCCAGGCAGTCCACCAAAATGCAAAGACACACTAGTATCAGAAAATGAAGAAACATCTAGTTGTTGTTCAAATGATTTTAAATCAAAGTTTAACCAATTTGTCCCTGCATTATCTGGAGAGTTAACATCAATAAGTAAAGATTTTAAAACTCCTGCAGTTACGCCCATGTTTAATGACATAGCCTCAAAGGCATTGACACCTAGTGGGATAGTATTGACAATTAACCTGTCTGAATTTTTATCTGGAACTGAAAAGTCTACTACAAAGCCACCATTTAGAGGGTCAGTTGAGGCAGTATAAAATTTCAAACTAGAAGTTTTCTCAAGAGTCATTGGATTGCCAAGTTGCAAGGAAGGAATAATTGCTGTACTTCTAAAAACATTCAGAATGTCCCTTGAGCCTGAATTTACATTTTGATCATTATCTACAACTGTTACTGGAACCTGTTGACCTGCATTAAATTGACTACCTTTGGTGGTCATTGATATAGATGCTGTAGATGAGCCGGCAAGTATTGAAGTTGATTTGTCATTATATTGTATTATAGCAGATTCCCCTCGTGGTGCATTTCCTAATATTCCAATTGTTGATTCATTACTTGAATCAAAATTTTCTAAAGTTCCCGAATTTGGTTCAGACTCGACTACAGTAACAATTTGAGAAAAAGTGTTTACAGTATCTGAAACGAAACTGTCTGGTTGATGTTTGTTTGTTTGTAATTCTGCAACATTTCCAAGATTTAGAGTTAATTTTCCGTTATCCACAAAATCAAGACTTGAAAGATGTGGAGCCAGATTAATCAAACCTGGGCTATTGTTTCCTGAATCAGAGCCAGATTCTGTAAATGCTTGATAAAAGGTTGCTTCTGTGGAATTGATGTTAAATGTCCATGAATCTTCATCTGTTGGATCTTGATTTAATTGAAAATCGTTTATTGTAATGAAAACTTCTGCATTGTTAGGATACCCTGATCTATCTGGGGTTAATGAGATGTTTGGTATTTCATCATATTCAAGTTGTACTTTTTCTATACCACCAGGTCTATTGTATTTTATCTCTACGTTATCAAAAGAAAATAATTGGATGAGGGGCCAAGCATCAACATCAATGCCAATCTGTCCTGTTGGTACAGAGGGGTTTGTGTTAATTGATTTTGGATTGCGTACTACATTATTTTCATTACCACCAGTAGGAGATGTTGTACAGGCTGTAAAGGGCGCATTTCCATTTGTAAAATCTGAAAGACCAATACGTCCTGGAATTGCAACTCCCTCTGTGTCAGAAAAACTAGTTCCCAAAACAGATGAGTCTGTACTGCTACTACAAAAAACACCAAAGTCTAAACTTTTTCCAGTAGCTCCTGGTGCTGCATTTAAAACGATTTGATCTGCTTGTTTTGCTGCATCTATATTTGCAAAGTATGCATACCACTTTCCATCAGTAGCTTGAACCATCCTAAGATCATTACTATTTAGTGTAACATCTGGCTCACCTTCTCCCTCATCAACATCATTATAATCAGGATCACTTACAACGACTTCAATAACCATGGAACCTGCAAAATGGTTCTCATAAAGGGAGTTTTCTGCTGAAACAAAAAGATGAGGATTGTGAGATGCCTCCGCGTTGAAACTAGAAGAAATTGGAAAAATTAGCATTGATGCTATAATGGTGAGGCATATTTTGATCAAATTAACTCGTAAATGAAGGAAATGTCTTTCAGGCAAATAACATTGTCGCATAATTTGTCTTCAATTAGAAGACTAGTAATAAGATAGGCAACTACCGGAAAGTGGCAAGATAACCATGTTTATGCAAAAAACTAAGGTTCTCAAGATTTCCCTTTTTGCAATATTGTCTGCTTTTGTAGTAGAAATGACATTTGGGTTAATTTTCAATAGTTTAGGTCTGATCACGGATAGTGTTCATGCCCTCTTAGATAGTGTAGTCACATTAGTGCTTCTCTTAGCTGCAAAATGGGCAATAAAACCTCCTGATGCGGAGCATACTTATGGACACGGTAAAATTGAATCGCTTGGTGGATTATTTGGTGGAATTGCAATTCTACTAATTGCTGCCTTTTTCATTTATGAAGCAATAAATCGTCTTCAGAGTCCAGAACCTGAAATATTACCCGGAGTCTTAGCTATAACTGCTGGCATATACACTATTGGTGTTGATGTTTTTAGAATTGTCCTTTTAGGAAAATCCATCAAAAAAATTGGCGGCACTACACTAAAGGCTGACTTTTACCATGCAATGATGGATCTTGGTTCGACTATTGTTGCAATAGTTGGAATCCTGCTTGTAACGACTGGATTTTACCAAGGAGACTTTATTGCAGCTTTAGTTTTAGGAATTTTGCTTGTAGTATTAAGCTTGAAGCTGATTTATCGTACTGCAATGGACCTTACCGACATTATTTCACCTGGGCTTGTAGCTAAAGTGCGAGACATTACGCAAAATACAGAAGGTGTTTTGGGAGTTGGGCCAATTCTTATGAGAAAATCAGGCGATACAATCTTTTGTGATGTAACGATTACATTGAGAGGAGACGTTAGCTTTGATAAGGCTCATGAAATTTCTGCGCAAGCTGAAAACAATATAAAAAATCAAATCTCAAACTCTAAAACGTTTGTTCGTTTTGAGCCAAGCTGGCATGATGTTCCACAAGAATCAAAAATTAAAGATATTGTGATGTCAATTGATGGTGTTAAAGAAGTTCATAATATTTCATCCTATTCATCAGAAGGTAAAATCTTTGTGAGTTTTCATGTAATGGTAGAAAGAGAGAAAAATCTAGAAGATGCACATAGAATCTCTGAAATTATAGAAGAGAAAATTCAGAAAAGCTTGCCTGAAATACATCATGTTACGATTCATCTAGAGCCTTTTGTGGCTATTCCTGAAAAACTCAAGATGAGTGGCAAAATTACCAAAGAAATGATTAGTCATTTACTTGATGAATTTACCGAAATCAAAAAAATTGGCCGAGTAGTCACTCTACAGTACCAAGATGTGATAAAAATTGATTTTGATTGCTCTTTTGATAGACATTTATCCATTGAAAAGGTTCATGATTTAACATCACAGATTGAAAGAAAAATTCGCAGTCAGTTTAAGAATGCAATAATAACAATTCATCCAGAGCCAGTTTGAAATTTGGTTAAACAAGAATACTAGTAAGGTACATTATCAACATGCCAGTAGCAACGCCAGCTGCAACTGATGCACTTGATAGACCTTTGTCACCTTCTTCACGTATCCATCTTAAAATTGCAACTATTACTTGAAATATTGCCCCAGCCCCTATTGAGAGAAAGACTATGGCAGTAAATGGGGAATAAACAAATCCTCCAAGCCAAGCTCCAAAAATAGCAGGAGTGCCCGCAATCAATCCCATTGCAAAAAGCTTGCCAATCAGTGGCTTTCCTTTTGCCATGGGAGCAGCAATAGCAAAACCTTCTGAGGTGTTATGCAATGCAAATCCAACAATTAAAAATGTGCTAAATGCAATTTGACCAAGACCTACTGCAGCTCCAATAGCTAATCCTTCACCAAAATTGTGTAAACCAATACCTATTGCGATCATCAAACCTAAAGCAGCTGGTTTTGAATAAGGTGATGATTTTGCTCTGTCTACAAGCTTGTTTCCAGAATAATACAATGCAAGAAATGACAGGATTACAACAGTTGCTACTAACAATGCACCATTAAAGCTGCTGGCTAGAAATTCATCAGAGACCTCAACAGCTTCCTCGATAGCATCAATTCCCAAAAACAACAACAAACCAACAGTTATGGCTAAAAAGAAATTGTACTTGGCTTTGCTTATTCGCTTGATAAACGGTAACCAAAGAAGGCCAATCATTACTGGAATTATGCCAACATATGTTCCAATAATTGCAAAAAATCCTATAAGATCGCTAGAGGGTTCTAAAGCAGGAGCTGCAGCTTTAATCTCTTTTTCAAAACGAGTTCCATCTTCAATTGTTAATCCAATAATGTAGGGCTCTGCTTCATTCCATTCAAAAGGAATTCGTACTAAAGATGTTTCAAATCTGTCCAAAAACCTATCAGGTTCTATTGCTGATGGTTGAATTCTGTCGTTGACATCAGCCATTACCACTTCAACAGGAATTGGACCAGTATTTCGTACACTAGCCTGAATCTCTCCTTTCAAAAAATAGACCTGCTCAATAGTAATCTCAGGTAGCGGTGTACCTAACTCAAGCAAATTCCCGCCTGGCCCGAAAATGTAGGCTATCAAAAGTATCACCAAGGCAAATGGGATAAGCCCACTTGCCAAAAGTTTTCCTTTGGAAGCTTTGTTAACTTCCATATTCTACTCCTGTAGAATTAGATTTGGGATTCTCTTTTACCAAGAATATTCCAACCCATCCCTTTTCTGAAAATTCTACTTTATGAGCATGGAATAGATATTTTCCAGGATAATCATATTCAAATTCCATAATACCTCTTTCTGTTTGTGATAATGTGATCATATCAGTGTAAAATGAAGGAACAGTATCAGTTCCTGTAGGATAGTAATGGTATAGATTTCCGTGCAAATGTAGATTGTTTAATGGATCAAATTCTACCATGTTTACAACATAGACTCTAATTAATTCATCAATGTTAATTTGAATCGGATGATGTTGATAGTAAAATGGAATTGTATTTGCTGCATAGAAGTTATTTTCAGTATCAAAATCAGTATCTAGGCCATTTAGAACCATAACCATTTCATCAGCAGGCGCTCTACCGTCTTTTGGATCAACAATGTAAACTCCATACAATCCATGTACTATATGTTCTTCAAGCGGCATTACATGACAATGGTATGGATGAACTCCAACTGGTCCAGCTTCAAACTCGTAAGTAAATTGACCACCACCAGGACCCACGGGTTCAAAGACTCCATCCATTTCGGCAGGATGTATTCCATGAAAGTGTATTGTATGTGATTTTGAACCGTTGTTGATGAAATTTATACGAACCATATCCCCTTCTGTTGCCCTAATGGTAGGGCCAGGCACTGTTCCATTAAAAGTCCAAACATTATAGAATACACCTGATGAAACTTCCATTATTTTATCGTCTTCAGCAATTATTGTAAATTCACGAAGTGTAGTTCCATCTGGCAATTGAGAAACTCGACCATAATTAAATTCTCTAAGATATTCCATGGGATCAAATTCCATAGTTGCACTAGTATACAGCGGATCCAAAACTTCACCTGTTGTTCTTACAATACCCCCATTATGAGTAACGAAAGTTTTTTCTTCAGATTGTGCTTCAATGCTACCAGGGATTACAAAGTATAGTGAAGATGCCACACTAACTATGGCTAAAATTGAGATCATAATACTGGCTTTAGAATTTTTCACTTTGAATTGATTTGATTGATTTACTATTTAAATTTAGCCTAGACTAACTTTGTTAGTCTCATCTAACTTTATTAAATTTGTCTAATTTCCAATTATTCTTCTCAGAACTTGAAAAAACCAAGTTTTAACTAATGGTATTTTACCAAAAATCCATATGGAAAGACCTTTAATTTTTTTGTTGATTGTGGGATCTCTCATAGGAGCAGGGATCATTCTATCATTTTATGGATCACAACTAGCAACTCAAAATCTTACCATCAAAGAAGAAAATTTAGATCCTGGTTCTTCAATGGAAGTAATAGTAGAACTTGATCCCTCTATTGGTGAAACTGGAGTATATGGGATTCTTTTAGAAAAATTTGAAAAGAATATGATATATGTCTCAGTGTTTAATCCGTTAGGATCGCAAATTCTTTCAGAAACGGTTAATCAAGAATCAACAGAAAAACGATTCAAAATCGACTCAAGTGGTTCTTACAAGATGGTAATTGAAAATGCGGGTCTTGAAGAAACTCAAATAGTTGCTGGAATTGGATACATGCCAGATAGCAACACTCTTTCTGTAGGAATTGTTGGATTCTTTATTCTTGTTGTTGGATTAATTGGAATAGGTGGAATTGTAGTTTACACTATACGAGATCGACGAAAAGAAAAACTCAATTAAGATAGCTGTCCATTTTTGCCAATCCATTCACCACGTCGTCAAAATTTTTATCTTGTTCAACTAGTTTTGCTAATTTTTCAGAATCTACAGTAAAAATAATTTTATTGTTAATTTTTTCCTCTTTTACAAAATCACACTCAATTAAATAAGATAGTCTTTCATAAATTTCGTTTTCTGAAATTTTTAATTGCTCAATAAGATATGGTAACTCTTTGCCACCGTTTTCTAATTCTACTAGAATTTCAGATGTATCAGGATCGAACATACATTCAAGTATTTTTTCTTTGTCGTATGTGGAATCCAATAAAATCACCAACTATGTTGTGAACTTAAAACTTTTCTAGTATTTGTAAGGTAGTCATGAACTAGAACTTTATCCATATTCTCTTGGTTAATATGATATGTTTTACCTTTTAATTTCTTCTCAAGATCTTGTGCATATTGCAAAAGCTCCTCTTCGTCACTAACCACAATAGTATCGATGTCAATTCCTTCACGTTTACATTTTTTAGCTTCCATAACTGTTCTATCATTTATCTTGGGGTCTACTTTTTTGTATCTATAACAAAGATAAACCATACTTTCTTTATGTATATCAAGTTCCATATCTCTTTCCTTTTTTACTTTAGCAATTACGTTCTTATCAGGAGTATAGAAATTTGAATATGGTTTATCAGAAATTATTTCATTTTTTTGGTGTATATTATCTATAAAACAGGCACTGGGTTGACCATCAGTAATCATCACTATTCTTTTGTTTTGAGCAGAGCTTTTCTGTAAGATTTTTTTAGCTAACCTAAATGCAGCCTGATAGTTTGTATAGTGTAAAAAATTGTCATTAGCATCAAATGTTTTGAGAAATGGTATATCATATGGATCTATTAATGATGCCATAGATCCAAAACCAACAATTGAAATTGAATCATTTGGAAAGAATTTTTTATTAAGTGCATAGAGACTCCACAGCGCTTTTTTTGCAGCTTCGATTCTACTTGTCCCAATTTTTCCAATAGAATATTTCATTGTAGAGCTCAAATCAATACAATAAACTATTGCGGTTCGTACATCCTCTAAAGTTTCAAATTCTTCAAAGTCGTCTAGATCCATCACTATTGGAAAATCAATTTTATGGTTAAGTTTTGAAATTCTTTTTATGGAATTAAGCAGTGTTTGAGGAACACTTAGAAATTTAATATCGTTTCCAGGTTCAAATTTTTTAGTTGTATCAATTAAGACGTTACCACTTCCAGTTAATTTAGTCTCATGTAGACCCACTTCAGCAGAATTTAGATCTTTCATAACATCGTGAAGGATTTTTCCACCTATTTCGAAAAATCCTTTGTTAGTTAACCATTTTTTTTCTTCACGGAGGTATCCTTTCTCTTTTAATAGTTTTGTTAAAGGTGTTCCTCCCTCTTCTATGTGTTCATCATTTTCAGATGTTGTTTCAGGATATTGGTTATCATTTTGATTTAATGAATTTTGTAATAAAGATTCTAATTCCTGAAATTCAGGCGTTTTTTCTTTCATTGCATGTTTTGAAAGTGCTACTAATAATTTTTGTAGATTCTCATCGGAAATAGTGTGTTCTAATTCTGTTTTGTTTTTCTTTTCATCATTTAGATAGTATACAAAATTACCCTTATTAGGCGGAGACATATCCTGCCTCTTTTCTTTCTAAAATTTTCGGGTTAATCCAACGCAGTCCTTCGAGAATAAGTTCAGTTAAAACAGATCGTAATTCACTTTCCACGGTTTCATTTATTATTAATGAGGTAGAATCTATGTGGTAAGGTGTAGTTTTTTCGATTAGTGATTTTTGTTCAGAACGTATTTGTTCAACTTTT
>JBQTHA010000091.1:0-13108 GCA_052390375.1 Nitrosopumilaceae archaeon | reverse complement strand
CCCTGTTTTGCAAGTTTTGGATTCTTAATTTTACTCAATATTTCATCCCAGTTGATCCGTACTATAAAATTCTATCATAATATTATGAGAATCTAAATATGTAACAAGTTTAGTAAATTTTTAGATGGCATGGAAAAAAGTTGCTGAAAAAGATTCGATTGCAGTTGGAAAAGGAAGGGAGTTTAAAGTAGATGATAAAAAAATTGCAATATTCAATCAGAATGGCTATCACGGTATCGATGCCATTTGCGTTCATCAGGATGGACATATTGCCCCAGGTAAATTAGATGGGTATATTGTAGAATGTCCTCTTCACTTTTGGCATTATAATATAAAAACTGGTAAATTAGTGGACTATCTAAAAGATGTAACACTTCAAACATACAAAGTTGAAGCACGAAATGACGGAATCTACGTGGATATTTAGAATTTGACATAACTTTTATGGTAAACCTGTTTTAAAACAAAATTAGTGAACGAAAAATTACTTGACGAGCTTAAAAATCAGGATTATGCTGCCATTACAAAAAAAATAGAAGATTTTCTCAAAAACCAAGTTGCAATAAATAATACAAATGGAGTAATTTTGGGGCTAAGTGGCGGAATTGACTCTTCGGTAATTACGTACCTTTGTGCCAGAGTTTTAAAAGATAAAACATTTGCTTTGATAATGCCAGACACAAAAATATCTCCAGAAAAGGAAACTGAAGAGGCGCTAAAAATTATTGAGAAATTAGGTATAGAGTACAAACTACTTGACATCAATCTCATAGTTTCAAAGTATTCAAAATACATAGAACCAAATGAACGTGCATTAGGGAATTTAAGAGCGAGAGTTAGAGCAAATCTACTTTACTATTATGCAAATTCAAAAAATTTACTAGTTGTTGGATCTAGTGATAAAAGTGAATTTCTTATTGGTTACTTTACAAAATTTGGCGATGGGAGTGCTGACATTCTTCCTATTGTTTCACTTTACAAAACTCAAGTAAGAGAGCTTGCAAGATTTTTGGGTGTTCCAGAGTTGATCATTACACAAAAAAGTAGTCCAAATTTATGGAAAGGTCATATCGCAGAAGAAGAAATTGGTGTCAAGTATGAAGAGATTGATTCAATTTTATATTGTATATTTGAAAAAAAATTATCAATCGAGGAAACAGTTAAAGCTACAAATATTGAAAAGAATACTGTTGATAAAATCTACCAACTGTACAAAACCAGCGAACATAAGAGGATAACTGCAGCAAGGCCATGAAGGAGTAGAACCAACATGATTATTTTAGATACCCTAAGTCAGAAAGAAAAGGAGCTTGAAATTTCTGACAAAATTAGAATCTATCTATGTGGAGTTACAGTTTATGATGAATCACATATTGGTCATGCAAGAACAATAATTGTTTTTGATGTTTTACGAAGATATCTTGAATCAAAAGGAATTGAAGTTGAATTCATACAAAATTTTACAGACGTTGATGATAAAATTATCATCAGAGCTAAGCGTGAGAATGTAAAGGCTTCAGCTATAAGCTCTAGATATATTGAAAATTACTTTAAGGACTTTGATGATCTAAACGTTCTTCGGGCCACTAGATATCCAAAGGCAACAGAGCATATTCAAGACATGCAGAAGTTAATCATAGATTTAATTGAAAAAAAAATTGCATATGTTTCCAAAAACGGAGTTTATTTTTCTGTTTCAAAATTTCCAGGATATGGAAAGCTATCAAAGAAAAAAATAGACGACCTTTTGGCAGGTGCTAGAGTTGAAGTTGATGAAGCAAAAAATGATCCTCTTGATTTTGCATTATGGAAGTTTTCAAAAGATGATCCTTCTTGGGATAGTCCTTGGGGAAGAGGACGCCCTGGGTGGCATATTGAATGCTCTGCTATGAGTATCAAATACCTGGGGGATAATTTTGAAATTCATGGAGGAGGAAGGGATTTAATTTTTCCACATCATGAAAATGAAATTGCTCAATCCGAATCGCATACTTCAAAACCATTTACAAAAATTTGGATGCATGTTGGAATGATTACCATAAATAATGAAAAAATGTCAAAATCAAAAGGAAATATCAAATCAATTCGACATGTACTTGAAAATTGGGGGCCAAATATTATTAGACTATTTTGTTTGTCTGGACATTATTCAAAACCTATAGACTATTCAGAAGAATTGCTACAAGAAAACATAACAAAATGGAGACAGGTAGAATCAGCTTATTACGAAATGAAACTATCAATAGGAAATTGTGATGCAGCAAAAATTGAAAATATTATTTCAGAATCTAAAAAAGAGTTTGAGTCTGCATTAGAAAATGATCTCAATACGCATTTAGCTTTATCTATATTTTTTAAATTTGTAAATCAAATAAATCAACTTGCAGCATCTGATTCTCTTACAAAATCAATTTCTGACGTTGCACTACTATATTTTGAAAAAATGACAAATATTTTAGGTTTAATACTTCCAAAAATTTCAGAAACGGAAATTAGTTCTATAAATGAGCTTATCCAAAATCGTGAATTATTAAGAGGACAAAAAAAGTTTCAAGATGCAGATAAAATTAGAGACCAAATATCACAAATGGGAATTATACTAATTGATCATAAAAATAGAACTACGTGGATGAAGAAAGAAAAAATAAAATCTGATCACTCCTAAGAATTGAAGTTCTAATCAGTTTCTAGATGATTTATGGCAAAGATTTCGTTTAACTGTCAATATTGCAAATATTGGGAGTGCAAAATACATTCCAATGTTTAACAAAATAACGCCCAACCCATAAACGAGCACCTCTTGTTCTGAATCAATATCAGCATAGTTTAGAATAGAAAGTGAAGAGATCATCGGGGTAATAGTTATCTTGACTGCTTCTTTGAAAAGTGGGTTTTCTCGTTCAATATCTGCTACAGTTGGAGAAAATAAATAATAAAACTGGTTAAATCCATTCATAAATGAACTTCCTGAATTGGTTTGAAGCAAGGTATTGTCTCTTAATTCTCGTAGGGATTGTACTTGAGGGGAAAGCTCCGAGCCAAAAGTAGCAGTTGCAATTAAACACCCACCTCCAGATTTACTTTCTTCTGCTTTACAATATCCATCAACTAAAACAGTTCCTGGGCCACAAACCCCGACCATTACTTCTGGTTCCTTGATTTCATCGGGTTCCTCTGCTACATCTGGCTCTTCTACTCCAACTGCTTCAAATATTGTATAATCTGGAAAGTTTGCATCAAACCATTTTTTGTAAGCTGCTTCATTGTTGTATCTATCAATATAGTATTGAGGATCTTTTTTAGGATCTACAAAAGATAAAATGGGTTTTGCAGAATCGTCAGAAAACGAACCAGGAATGGCTAATTCTATTGCTTCTTCTATAGTATAATCTGGGAAGTTTGAATCAAACCATTTTTTGTAAGCGGGTTCATCGTTGTATCTATCAAGATAATACTGTGCACCTTTTTTTGGATCAATAAAGTCTGGAGTTTTTGAGACAGGTTCTGGTTCAAGTTCTTTCTCTATCGCTTTAGTAGTTGCGCTAGCGTCTGCAAATGATGAACTAGTACCAATTGAATTTATTGCATATACTCTATAGTAATAAGATGTTTCAGGTTTTAATCCAGTATGAGAATATGCTGTATTTTTTCCAGTATTTTGTGAAAGAACTTTGTAGTTTCCTACGCCTTCACTTGACTCAATTTTGTATCCGTTAACTGGTTCACCTCCATCGTTTGTTGGGAGTTTCCATGAAAGATTAATCTGATTTTGGGATACTGCGGTAGCTACAAGTGAACTTGGCTGACTAGGTTTTGTTTTAGATACAGGAGGAGCCGCACTTGCTGCTGGAGTTGCAGATGCCTCATTTGAAGGACCACTGGTTCCTACGGAATTGATTGCATAAACCTTGTAAGTATAAGTTATACCTGTAGTTCTCTCTGTATGAGTATATGTTCTTGCTGTACTCCCAGTATTTTCTTTTAATGTTACATATGCCCCTGTTCCAGTTTTTACATCGATTTTATATCCTGTTATTTGGCTGCCACCGTCATTTGTTGGAGCATTCCAAACCAAGTCTATCTGTATTGGAGAAGAGGCAGTTGCTGTAAGTCCTGCTGGAGCATTAGGCACTGTGAACTTTGAAGGGGGCTTTGAGGAAGTGGTAGGAGTAGCTGATGCTGGGCTTGAATAATCACTACTTGTACCAATATTATATCTAGCTTTGACAGCAAATGTATATTCTGTTCCAGTATGAAGACCAGTGACAGTAAAGCTTGTTTGCGGGCCATTTGTTTCTCCTATAGAATCATAAACGTCTGCTGCAAATTTTTTACTGATGATATATCCTGAAATTGTGCCACCATAAGTTTGTGATGGTGCAATCCACGTAAGTAGGATTTCTGTTGGAGAAATATCATCGGCTATCAAGTTAGTTGGTACAATTGTGTCACTTGGTTTTGCAGATGCTGCACTTGACGCAATGCTTGTGCCAGCAGAATTAATAGCAAAAACTCTATAGCTGTACTGGGTACCGGAAGTTAGACCAGTATGCGTGAAAGATGTAGTATTGCCTGTAGTAGTTAGAACCGTATAGTCTCCTGTAGTCTTTGATTCTATTTTGTATCCAGTTATTGCAGGTCCATTATTTGGGGTAGGTTCTTTCCATGACAAAAAAATTTGAGTTGGGCCTGCAGATTGTGCCGTAAGACTTCTTGGGGGGTTTGGAGCAATGTTTTCAGTTGGAGGAGACGAAGTACTCTTTGGAGTAGCAGAGGCCTCATTAGAAGTAGGACTAAATCCTACGGAGTTTTTAGCAGAAATTTTGTAAGTGTATTTAGAATTTGTAGTCAGACCAGGGTGAGTGTAAGTGGTAATTGTGCTGCCAGTATTTTCAACAAGAGTTGTAAAAGAACCACTATCTTTTTTGAATTCAATCTTGTAGCCTGTCACTGGAGGTCCGTTATTGGTCGCAGGTTTAATCCAAGAAAGCTTAATTGATGTCTGAGAAATATCTGAAGCAGTAAGTGATGTGGGAGTGTTTGGAACAATGTTTTCAAGAGGTTGTGAACTAGAAGTTGGTGTAGCTATGGTCTCAGCAGAAGGATCACTTGTGCCCTGTGCATTTATTGAAGATACTCGGTAAATGTATGTAGTTCCAGTAATTAAACCAGTATGAGAAAAGGTTGTACCGGTACCGGTAAATGGCAAAGTTGAATATGAACCTGAACTTGTTTTGAATTCAATTTTATAACCTGTAATTGCAGAACCGCCATTATTTTCAGGAGTGTTCCAAAATAGATCAACTTTGGTTGGAGAAACATCGATAGCTTGAAGGTTAGTTGGCCTATCGGGGATTGCAGCGTATGCTACATGAGATTCCAAAGAAAGAACAGAGCATAATGATAATCCTACTAATAGTAATAATAATTTTTGATTCATGAAAGTCATTTTATGGACATTCTTAGAAACTAGCGAATTAAGGTTTCTATTCTTTTGAATCAATTTCTATCAATAAAACTAACCGATGTTCGTTATTTCTTAGAAGCACTTACGAGGCAGATTACATCCCTATCTCGAAGCTGATATGTAACAGGCAGTCTTAGTTTGTATCTCAAGTCTTTTCCATAGAGAAGCCCTTTTGGTAAATCAGTGTGTATCTCTTTTGCCAAGTCTGCGACTGTAGCCCCATCTTTCATTAAAATCAAATCAGGTAATACTCTTCCTTTCTTATCTGAAAGCTTTTCTTCATTCGCTACAGGATATACAGAATTCATCTTAAGTAATTTGAAAACTACAATATTTATTGCAAATTGTACCCCAGTTCTCATGTACTCGCCCATTATTCCTCGCTTGATAAATTCTAATGCATCTTTTTGTTTTTCGTTTAGTTCTTCTGGATGTATAATATCAAACTGTTCAGATCCTGGGGAATATTTTATCAAATCTTTTTGTTCTGCTCTTCTTAAACTCAGCTCACTATCTGCACTTGCAGGAACAACTATCATGTCATTGTAACGTTCACGCAATCTATCAAAGATTTTATCTCCACCTTCAATGTCAATTTTATTAGCAACAATTAAAGTTGGTTTTGAGATTTTTCGAAGATATGCAGCAAATTTTTTGGTATCTTGTGAATCAAAATCATCAAATTTTTTGTCTTCTAAATTAGTTGCTTTTAATGTCTCTTTAACATGGTCTTTGTTTACTCCAATCCCGCGATAAAGTTCGGTAAATACTTCAACTTTATCAGATTCTGATTGAAGAAGTTTAGAAACCTTATCTCTGTTTCCTTCTAGAATTTTATGGTACCACATTATTAGTTCTTCTTCTATATCAGCAAAATCTGATATTGGATCTCCAGAACCTTTCTCAGCTATTTTTCCTGATGAATCGACGCTTCCAGAAACGTCTACGATATGAAGTAAGGCATCGGATTGAGCAGCAATTGAAAGAAATTGATTTCCCAAGCCTTTTCCTTTCCAGGCATCCTTAATCAGCCCAGGAAGATCTATTATTTCAATTGGGATGTATCTCCATCCATCACTACACTTGGAATTATTTGGATTATCAGTTACATGAAATTCCGGATGGACACAGAGAGTTATAGCATAAGCAGTTGCAGTTTCTGCTTTTTTTGTTGTAAAGGGATATGTGGAAATTTCAGATGAGGATAGAGTAGCTGCATTGAAAAAGGTAGTCTTGCCGGTATTAGTTTTGCCGATAAGACCGATTTTAATCGGCATGTCTAAATTTTCCTCTGTGAATATTTATCTCTGTCTACCGGTCTTTTTGTAAATTTTCCTTTAATTTTTTACATGTATTTTTAAGCTCATCAATTGACCATTCAATTTCATCTAATTCCTCATTGGTTAGTTCATCGTTCCACTTGTCAAGTGAAATTTTTCCTATCTGCGTACAATGATATAAAAGCGCCCAATAGGGGTGATGTTCTGCAGTAGTGTAAGATAGCTCAGATACGTCTTCTATTCCATTTTTGGCGCGAGATAAAGAATCAATATTTTCTCCAAAGATTTGGATAATATTTGATTCAAGATTTTCTTCAATTTTTAACATTATATTTTTTTTTTTAAAAGACTTTACCAGATCTAAAAGAGATTGGTAGAACTCGGAAAAAGTTTTTTCTGCCATTTGTTAGAATAAACGTTGATGTTCTGCAAGCATACATCTGTTAAATACAACTTTGATTCCTTCTTTTCTTGCTAGATCTTCGGCTTTTGCATTGTGGATTCCCTCCTGTAACCAAATAACCTTTGGTTTCATTTTGATGGCTTCTTGAACAACTGGCAATACCTGATCAGATGGTCGAAATACATCTACGATGTCAATTGGTTCTTTGACTTCCTCTATGCTATGATAACATTTTTTATCCAAAATTTCATCAGCTGTAGGATTTACTGGAATTATATTGAATCCGTTTTGTGCCAGATATTTAGGCACGTAGTTAGCAGCCTTCTCTTGATTTTTTGACATTCCAATTACTGCAACATTCTTTAGTGAAAAAATTTCTTTTATTTCGTCATCAGAATATGAATCTCTTTCCATACTCTAATTGATTAAAATTACTTTATAAGATATTTCCTTACTTTTACAACTGCAAGTGCTGGGCCAACTAAATACATTCCAAGATTTAGTAGAATAATTCCAATTCCATAACCTAACATTTCTTCTTCAGAATCAATATTCACTGTATTTAGAATTGAAAGTGAAGTAAGTAATGGAGTTACGGCAATTCTAACTGTGTTTTTAAAGATTGGGCTTTGTCTTTCCAAGTCTGCTATTGTAGGTGAAAAAGAGTAATAGAAAGAATTGAATGTATTCATAAATGACGAACCCGAGTCAGTACCAAGCACAGTATTGTCTCTTAATTCTCTGAGGAGCTGAACTTGCTGAGACATTTCAGAACCATATGCTGCAGTAGCTATTAGGCATCCACCACCACCTTGGTTATCTCTTACACATATTCCATCTTCAAAATGAGTTCCTGTACCACATATTCCTGTTGTTGGGGCTTCAACACCTACAGCCTCGTATATTGTTTGATCTGGAAAGTTTTCATCAAACCATGATTTGTACGTAGGTTCATTGTTATATCTATCAATGTAATATTGAGGATCTTCATCAGGATCCACAAATGGCGCAATTTTCTTTTCAGGCTCTGGTTCTGAAAATGCATCAGGGATTGCCAATTCTATTGCTTCTTCTATAGTATAATCTGGGAAGTTTGAATCAAACCATTTTTTGTAAGCGGTTTCATCGTTGTATCTATCAAGATAATACTGTGCACCTTTTTTTGGATCAATAAAGTCTGGAGTTTTTGAGACAGGTTCTGGTTCTGAAAATGCATCAGGGATTGCCAATTCTATTGCTTCTTCTATAGTATAATCTGGGAAGTTTGAATCAAACCATTTTTTGTAAGCGGGTTCATCGTTGTATCTATCAAGATAATACTGTGCACCTTTTTTTGGATCAACAAAGTCGGGAATCTTTGATGGAGGTTCTGATGAAGATGGAGGAGTGGATATAGTATTTACTGTCACCGAAATTGTTTCTCTATCTTCTAATGGTCCTTTTGATACAACAATATCAAATAGATATGTTCCTGGACCTTGTGCTTCTGTAGGTGTCCAAGAAAAAACTCCAGTTTTTGAATCAATTGTGGCACCAGTTGGAGGATTTTTATCCAATTTGAAAACTAAATCTTTTAGAGATGAATCAGTAACACTTGCAGTAAACGAGAGCGGTTGTTTTTCAGTGACAGATTTATTTCCGATTTTTATCAAATCTAAAACAAAATTTGGAATTATTGAGACGCTATTGCCATCATAATTTAAAAATATAATAATTCCTTCTGAAATCTTGTCGATAAAGCCTGTCGCATTATATCTTCCTGTAGTTGTAAACAAGTTGTCTACACGTTTTGGAGTAGTTGCAAAAGATCCATCCAGATCAGATGAAGGATCACCTAGCATATTTACAAATTTGCCATTAGGGTTGTACAGAGCAACACTAATCATTTTATGTCCTTCGGATTCGGTTCCAACAAAAACAATACTTTCCTCATCTGTATAGACATCTTTTTCTAAGGTAATCGATGTCATAATAGCATATACAGGGTTAACCGTGAGAATAAGGAGTGGAATCATGCCGATAAATGCAAGTTTTGTGAGCAACGAATGCAATATGCTTGCTGTATTATTAAAAAATACGTATAAGTTATTCTGCTAAATTGTTCTGACCATTTCTATTAGAACTTTATTTACCTGGTACACCCAGAGGTAAATCGTGGAATCAGAGCCAAAAGATGTAATGGTATTAGGGGCAATTAAAGGCGGAGCAAAAAAATTTGATAAAATTAAAAATAAAACAAAGATTGACCCAGAAGAGCTTAATCAGATTCTGGAAAGATTAGAAAATCGTGGTTTGATAAGAGTTGAAACAAAAAAAGGGCTTTTTGGACATAAAGTTGAGATATCAGTTACTGAAAAAGGGGAAAAAGAGATGCAGGAACGTATTCATGAACTTGAGGGAAATTGGAATCAAATGAATACGTTATTGAAATCAGGCGATAAACAAAAGCTGCAGCAGTATATGGAAGATAACAAGTCGATTCTTCCTACAATGTTTTTTTTTGGGATAATTGACATGATAATGTTTTCAACTATGATTGGTTTTTTGGGCTCACAGATGACTGATTACATGCCTGCAGATCAAATTCCTGAAGGTACAGATGGGGGAGATGCTAGTGGAGGAGAGGGAGCAGGCGATGGCGGATTTGACATTGACATTGGATTTTGATTTATACTTCTTTTGACAACGTTGGTTTAGTTAGAGTACTTTCATTACTAAAATCACATAACGCAGAATATCTATCTGGTCAAGATCTGAGTGATGTATTAAAGATTAGCAGAGTGGCAGTTTGGAAACACATCAAACGTATTCAATCATTAGGGTATAAAATAGAATCAAAACAAAAACTTGGATACAAGCTTGTTGGCAATACTGAACTGCTACTTCCTTGGGAAATTATAGATGGACTTGAGACGGATGTGATTGGTAAACGAGTTTATTATTTTGATAATATTGATTCCACACAGAATTTTGCGTCATCAATTGCTAAAACTCCAAGAGAAAATGGAACAGTAATTGTTTCAAAAAAACAATCAAGTGGTAAAGGGCGATTGGGGCGCAAGTGGATTTCTCCAGACGGGGGGCTATGGTTTTCGGTGATTTTACATCCAAAGTTTGATGTTTCACTTGTAACACTTTTTCCTTTGGCAGCTTCATTGGCACTAGCTAAAGCAATTGTAAAGACGCTAAAGAAAAAACCAGAGATAAAGTGGCCAAACGATGTTACATTAAATCATAAAAAAGTTGCAGGAATGTTAGTTGATTTGTCTTTAAAATCAAACTATATTGAAAGTCTTATTCTTGGGGTAGGGATAAATTTCAAAATAGATCCTGTCAAGCTTGAAAAAACAATCAAAAATACAAGAAATTTTTATGGGGCATCTACGCTAGTAAAAAAAAATGAATATGCAGATCCTATCAAACTAATGCAATCATTTCTATTTGAACTTGAAAAAATTTGTGAGGAACTGACCAAAGGCAATATTAGAAAAACTATCAAAGAATGGACAAAAATGTCAGCAACCATTGGAAAAAAGGCTACTGTTTCCACGTCTTTTGGAAAAATTAGCGGAAAGGCAGTTAGAATAGATGATGACGGAGCACTTGTAATATCATCCCAGGCTAAAGAGGTCCATAGAGTTCTAGTTGGAGATGTTTCTTAAAATTCTAAAATTATCTTATCTTTTTCTTGTTTTACGTCTTCTAGGTTTTAATTTTCTTTTTCTGAATTTTTTTCTTGGTGCAGTTTTATTTCTTACTTTCTTTTTTATTTTTTTACATGTTTTAAAACGAGATTTTAGGTTATGTATACTGCCTTTAATGTGGGCAATATTAGAAACTAGATTTTCTAACTCATTAGTATATTCTTCATAAGCAATTAGCAACTGGGATTTTTTTTCATTTGATTTTTGAAGATATTCGTTTGATCGTAACAAATTAGTTGTATTGATAAATTCTGGTAGTGGTTGTTCAAGAGTATTAATTTCAGAGAGTTCTTTTTTTATTATAACTATTTTTTTTTGTAACTCACTTATTTTTTTCCCAATTTCTGACATTTCTATAACCATTTGAGGATATTCTATAATGATTAAATCTTTTACGAGATATATTCTGGTTCAGTAAAGCCAGTGCTATGATCCCACGTAGCAAAATATTTTGGAGTAATCTCAAGTAATACAGAAAATCCGTTTTTTACTGCATTCATCAAAAATTTTGCAACTTCGTTATCTAGATTTCCGGTATATTTTATCATGATTTTTTTAGCAATTGGAATGTTTGCATCAATATCTTCAGATATCCTTACAGTTCCCTTACCTCGTACACCTTTGTATGGCATTTTTTCATCATCGATACAAAAATAAACAATATTTTTTTTCCTAGCATTATTTGCTTTTTTCGCTGTTTTAGATGTCTCGATATAGAATTTTCCATTTTCAAACAGATACCAAACTGGATGAACGTTTGGTTCGCCTTTCTCATCGATTGTACCTAAAAGTAAATTCAGTTTACCTTTTGAAAGAAAATCCAATGTTTGCTCTTCGCTAAATTTAGAACCAAATCCAGGACTGGCATGAACAATTTTCAATTTAAATTATTTAAAATTTCAAACATAATATCTTTTTCTTTAAATTAAGAATAGATTAAGCATCTAACCCATATCAAGAGCTTTTGAGTGCATTTTTGTATGTGGTCTTTCTCCGGAATATTTTCGTCGCATGTGACCTGAAGGTCTTCCGTAAAGAAGTTCTAAGAACCATGACTCGTGTTCAATTTCTTCGGCAAGAATATGTTGGGCTATTTCATAGGTCATTGGATCTTTTCCATGAGTCATTTTACAAACCTTATCCCAATTAATTATTGCACCCTGTTCAGCTTTAAGACATTTTTCTAAAATTGCTTTGAGATTTGTCGGATTATCTGGTAGTTGGAGAAATTCACATCCAGACATTTTGATATAATCAATGGCGTCTTTTGGAAGTTGCCCTCCGAGTTGATAAATTCTTTCAATACAAGATTCAAAGTGGCTCAGATCTTCAAGTCTTGCGTCTTCTATAACGCCCTTTATTCCTTCACCCTCCATTCCTGTACAATTTGCTCTTAGGAGGGTAAAGTAATAGTAAGCAGTAAACTCTACTGAGGAATTGATTACTAGTTGCTTGATTAGTCCATCTACGTCCACGCCATTTTTTTTGAGTATTTCTACTCCAACAACATTTAGTTTTTCAGATTCTCCCATACCCTTCTAGACTATTTTTCATAAGGTCTAATAAGGATATTCAAATGCTTATTGTAAGAAATTATTGTTGGTGAATGTGAATTTGCAAATCATTTGTTCTTCTACATTTAGGACAATGCGACCTAATGAAATTTTTACAAATTTCACATCTAAGATCAGGCTCCATGTCTAGTCCACAGTTTCTACAACTTTCTTGACGCATAGAAAACAGTGTGTTCAATTTTGGTATTAAATTAATTGAAAATTAGTATAATCTAATTAGTACCGCCTAATTTATTCTCATTCTAAGTAATGAGAATGATACTTAGGCTAAGCTACATACAAATAACCTGCATACAGTTGGATAAAACCATAATAACTCAGATGACTAATACTATATGTGATCTTATGATGACTGAAGCTGTCGTTTCTCACAGACGTTGTCCTAGCTGTGGCAAAACAAAAATACTATCAGATGAAAACACGGGAGAACTATTTTGTGGCTCGTGTGGTTTTGTTATTACTGAAAAGGTAGCAGATACTGGTGCAGAATGGAGATCATTTTCACAAGATGAAGGAAACAGAGCACGAACAGGTGCTGGCACATCTCTTACTATGCATGACATGGGTCTTTCAACCGTGATTGGCAGTGTAAACAAAGATGCTACAGGAAAGCCTCTATCTTCAGCAATGAAAAGCTCAATTGAGCGACTTAGAACTTGGGATAGTAGAACTCAAGCTCA
>JBQTHA010000090.1:0-24949 GCA_052390375.1 Nitrosopumilaceae archaeon | reverse complement strand
GGTCTTCCTGAATGGGTAGTTTATGTTGGAGTTGCAGCAATGGTTGGTATCGCAGCAGTAATAGTAGTATTTCTTAAAAAACCAAAGTCAGAAAATAGTGAAGATGAAGAAGAATACGAATACGAAGATGAAATCTAGTTTAAGGTTTTGATTTAGTAGAATTATTAAGAGTTTCCCATTGTTGCTGAAGTTGCTGAAAGTCAGGATTATTCCTTATTGTATCTGAAGTCTTGTTGATTAATTGTAAGAGTTCATACTTTGTTGCATTTTGTGTTTCTTTTGTAATTACTGTTGCATTGTCAATAAGGTCTTCAATGTGTTGTAAGTCTATTTCATCAGGATCTCTTTTTTCTAAAATACCTATAGTAACAAATAGAATTACAACTCCAAATGACAGTATGATTACAGTAGTAGCAATTGCTAATGGGAAGTTATCACGCAATTAGACCATCAATTAACTAAAGTCTGAATACATTTTTAGTTTATGTGCATTCAAATGAACAGCGACTAATGTTTAAGATTGTTTAATTTGTATGTTCATTAATGACAAACAAAAAACAACTAATTACGGCATTGACACTTGCAACAATTCTGTTAGCAGGAGCATTTAACCTAATACCCCTTGCATATTCAACTGGATGGAATCATGATGACGATGATGACGATGACGATAAGAAATTCAAAATATGTCATATACCTCAAGGAAATCCAGGAAATGCACATACAATTACCATCTCAAAATCAGCTTGGGAGGCTCATAAGGAACATGGAGATTACAAAGGTAAATGTGAAAATGACGACCACGATAATGGAGAGGATTGTAAATGCAAAAAACCATCTATATTTACAGTAAAGTATAATGGTCCTGCACCAGTAACAATTGAAATTTATAAAAAGACAGGGGATATTGGCAATAAACCACCCCTTTTAACGATTCTTGAAATCATGAATGGTAATTCTGTGGTAGTCAACTCCAATATGTTTGGAAAAGAAACACTTGAAGCTAATACCATATACCGTGTTATCCAAGGTACTACGCAAATCGCAGTAGTATCAATCCATACATCATGTTCACAACCATTGTTTATTGGGAATATCTATAGCGATCCTGGTAATTTAGTAACATTAACTGTAGAATCTGGCACAAACTCTGAAGGAAAACAATCAATTTTTCTTGAGCATGATCCAATTTGTGAAGGAGCAACGCTTACAGTCACAAAAATTCTTGATCCTCCAGAAGATCCTGGAAAATTCCTTCTACTAATTGATAGTGTAGATAAGAGCGGTCCAGTTGGAAATGGTGAAACTACAGGACCAGAAGTACTTATGCCTGGACTACATACTGTAGACGAAAGTGCAGTATCTGGAACAATTTTGACCGATTACACTAGAACCATTGGGGGGGATTGTAATGCAGATGGAAGTATTAATCTGGAAGCAGGGGATGATGCAGAATGTGTTATTACAAACGTCAAAATACAGCCCGCAACAATTACGCTAAAGAAGGTAGTTACAGAAGATAACACGAATCACGACGACGAAGTTGGAACAGGTGTGTTTGACTTTTCCATCAAAAATATTGAAGGTGGAGATCCAATACCAATTACCATGTATAATCAGGTAGTTCCTCCAGGAACTTATACGCTGATTGAAGATGGACCAGATAACTTCGAATTTGTTATGATAACAGGTGATGATGGTTGTCCAATTATGCTAGATGATAACGATGAAGAATTGGATGAATTCACCTTAGATTCTGGGGAACATCTTACATGTGTAGTATTAAATGACGACGATGCAGATGCTTCATCTGGAGGGGAAGGAATTATCTTCCAACACAATTCCATGCAAGTCCAATTAAGTGATAATTCATTGTTGGATAGTTGTGATAAAACAACTGATCCTGCTCAAAAGGATCCCTGTATAGAAGTAATTAGCGCGTCAAATGGCCAAATAGGCATTGTGGATTCTAAACTGACATCTGATACCACTATTGTTTTGTTTAGTGTAGTAGAAGCGAATCGACTTGAAACAACACTTGGAGCAGAAAATCCGGTTTGTACTATTTCAGCAATTGTACAACACGATAAAGAATCGTTCTATCTTAGAGATTCAATGGACCTATCATTCCCAGCAAATCCAACTATGCACAATGTGGTTGCATTAAAATGCATAGGGATGGTAATTGGACCTATCATGGATCCTGAAACTGGTGAAGAGTATTTCCCAATCTATAATGTAAACTATGCATTGATAGATCCTGCCGTATAATAATACTCTATCCCTTTTTTTTAAAATATTTTGTATTGTAGACTTTGGTTTTAAATTAAATAATTCGTTTTATATTTGCACTGTACAAAAATTATTTAGTTAATAATCTTGATAATATATTTATGGAATTACTTGAAGTAGGACTTCTGCAAGTGCTCCAATTGCATTTTTACCAAGAGTTGTAGAACCATCTGCGAGAATATACATAACATAAAGCTGTGTTGAGTTTACTGAGGGAGCTGTAACTTGGAATTCTATTGTTTGTGCTGTTGGTGGTGGTACTCCTGTACCTGTAAGTGGAGAATTAAGAATACCAACAATTTGTGAAGAGCCGTCAGAATAAGTTTGAATTGGTAGTTGAATGGTAAAACCTGGAGCATTGAGTACTGATGGATTTGTCCACCCCTTTGGAATATTCACTATAAGCCTAGAGGTTAGACCGTCTATGTATTGAGAGCCACTAGTATCAAAGTCAGCTAGAGTTGCATTAAGTTTGATAACACTTGAGGACTTTATACTAGTTACATTTGTAATTATGTTAGAATTACTAGTTGAACCAGGACTATCAGTAAGATAAACATTAACAATTGCAGTGTTTGAATTATCCACCAATGTGCCATATCCGGTCTTGCCAAATTGTCCTAATGTGGTATACACGTTTATGCTCAATGGGATATTCTCAAGTACATCAGTGGGTCCTCCTGAGAGGCCACCAGAAGGTACTCTAACATTAAAAGGAACAACGGAATACCCAGGGACCAATGCAGGACTTGCAGGATTTTCCCACAGTAATTGATTATTCACTGGACATCTCCACGTTCCTGCTGGGGTAGGAGGCACATTTGTAGGATTACAGGTACCACCTGCATCAAATATTTCATCCCCTCCTGTAGCCCTAGTAGTAATTGCCGATATTACAATTTTGTTTACATACATGGGTTGCGGTGTTGGATTTACGATGTTAATTCCCCATAATGCTTTTTCACTATCAACACCGAATGGACCTGGGACTACAGCAAAAATTTCAGGTCGGGCCAATAGATCTTGTGTGAGTACAATTAATTCAGACACATCTGGTTGCTGCAACTCGATTGATTCAATTGCAACGTTGCTGTCAAGTATGAATCCAGTATCCTCCTCTGTTGCGGTAGCATAACTATCAAAATCCACTATGGTACCTACAGTACCTGTTGTAATATACTTCCATGTAAAAAAAGCACCCTCACCCGGATCCAAATCAACTGGTATAGGAACAGGTGGAATAGGAGAAGTAAATGGTGGAACAATGTTTGGGTAATTACCATTTGGAGCAACGTTGAGAAGACGTGTGTTACCAATATTTTCTACATGCATAGTAAGCGTAACATTTTCCCCAACTTTAACTTCTGGTGGAATGGAAATTAGATCTGCACGCATATTGTTGCTTGCACCAACGTTTAATTCAGATTTTTCTATTGTACCAAAGGTAGATACGACTTTAATTTCATAATCATCTGTACTCATAAAGAGAGGAGTGTTCTCAAGTATATTAGATCCATAACCTGGAGGAATTATTGAATCCTTGTAATCTAATAGATGTTTTGTTGCTGGAAAGCTTCCACTTTTATTGACAATCCAAATATCTCCAATCTCCACTGGATTTGTTCCCTGATTTTTAACTTGTATTCCAAGTCTGTTGTTATTGTTTTCATTTGTCGAAACTGCAATTGAAAATTTTTCTTTGGATTTTTCCATAATAGAATCTGAAACCACACGTTGAGTGTTTATTGTGTCTCGTTGGACATCCATAGCTATAAAAAATGTTGAAGAGGCACTAGCAAATAATACCAGAAATATGGCGGCTCCAACTATAGTAGAAACTGCCCTTCTTTTGTGTAATCCTGCCCTCTTTTTGTTAAAATTTACCACTTTGCATCCCCACTCAAGATTATAAATTCGGCAGGTTGTGAGCCACCAAAATTTACAAGTACTCGCAGGGAACTCCACATTCCTATATTCTGAGGGATATCACCACTTAGCTTTATCACAAGCCTTACTTCACCATCACCTGGAATTTGATTGGTTGTTAGTTGCGTTATAGGCGGATCATTCCCGGTAGGAATAATGCTAAAGGAACCTGCGTGAGGATAATTTCCTCCTAGTCCAATGTCATTGGTTAGTACAAGATCTCCAACAGCCAATTCGTCCCAAGTATGACCTACATTATTAATCAAAATATTATGAATAAAGACAGAATCCAAATTCATGTTTCGAATCTGTAAAACAATAAATTCGGTTCCTCCATTAATAGGGAGATTATCAGCAGAACTGATAGTGCATTCCCCAATAACATCTGTAGTACATAGCATTTGATTAAAGTTGTTATTCAAGTTAGGGACATTAGTTAGTTCAACTGAATCACGTGTATCGTAACTTGTTAACCTAATAGAGTCAATTCGAGCTTCTGCAACAGGATTTTGATCAACTGCAAAAAATTCATTGGACATTATGTTTGAAAGAAATACAGCACCAGCTACTGTTATTGCTAAAATCAACATTGTTCCAATTACTTGTGATACAGCTCGTCTTTTTTTGAATGTAATTACACCAGTCATGTGTTAAACGCCCTCGCTACAGTATCAAAAAAATTTCCTCGCAAAGTGATTACTGAAATTTTATAATCTTTCCCAGTTGGATCGCCTTCTCCCCAGCTTGTTCCCTCCATATCTACTGCATCTACAGTAATATCGGTGCTATTTTTTATTGGGATCACTATTGGTGAAAATAAGCTAATATCTGTAATTTTAAAAACTAGTTTTTGATTTGTCATATTAACAATACTAATTCGATCTATTGTAGTTTCTACCGTACCAGCATTTCTGATTGAAATCATTACTTCCTTAGAGTCTTTGTCAAACCTAATATGCTCAAAAACAAGGTCCTCTTGAATGCCATTATTTCTAAATTCTAAAGAATTTGACATTTCATTGTTAAAGGCTGTTATTTCAGTAGTACCATTAAAAAGAATTATACTTCCAAGGGGTACAACAATAGCTAGCATCAGCAAGCTACCAATAATTTGACTTATTCCTCTTCGTTGTGTTGATGTTATAACCATAATTGGTAAAAATTTCAAAAAATTCAATCTTTTCAGCTCTCTAGTTTTGAAACTTTTTCAGATAGAATGTTTTTAATTGAAGAAAGAATATTGTCAGGATTTTGTTCTGTTATAATAGAAATGTTATAGTTTGAAGTAATTGTCTTTGCTTTCTCAGAAATTGATGGAAACCCTATCAATATGGCTACATTTGGGGATGTGTCTAATACTTCGATAATCTTAGAATTTAATTCAGAATTATCACTTTCAGCATTTGGGTTTTTGACATATATGAATACAGTTCTTTTATTTTTGTCTTCACCGTAGATGTTTATGCGATAATGATTACCACTTTTTCCAGTTAGAGTATAGTTTTCTTCTGCAGAAAATCCAAATGAGTCTAAGAGATTCTTAAGTGGTTTTAAGATTGGAGAGATGCTAGAGTTAGAAGCGTCTTGTAAATTCTTAAGTGAGAAACCTAGAATTGGAATTGAATGTGCATCAGAAATTTCAAAGTTATGATTGAATTTTCTACAACGCATCTTTATTGAGACGTCATCAAATTTTTCTTTACATTCATTACAGGTGTACCACATTGCTGGCTTAGCAATTTCTTTTTTTGCATCATGAATAGGTTTTTTACACGATGGACATGCTATAATTTTTCCATCTTCTGATATCTCAAAATTTTTATTTTCAGATATGTAACCACATCTTTTATGTTCGATTAGATGTAGTTTTGAAATATCCATTGATGCACAACGAGGACAATGTAATTGAACGCTAACAGACATTGTTCCTGGATGTTCTGGACAAACTACAAGTCTTTCATAAATATTTCGTTCTAAAATATCAAAATTTTGTGATGCAAGCTTTTCTAAAAAATCTAAATTATCTACATCTTCTTCGATTTCTGCTAAAATTGGATATGAGATTTTACCTTCTCCCATATCAATAAAAGGTACGATCATTTTTTCTACAGATGCTTCAATTGCTTTTATCAACCTAGAAATTTTTTCACTCTCAGGACTAATCCGTTTAGTAGGTTTTTTAATTCCAAAACCTTTGGATAACTCGTGAGTTTGTCGTGACACAAAAACCTGAGATCCTAACTTTTCTTCAATGGTGGCTTTTAGTTTTTCTTCTACCTTTGCAACTAATTTTTCCTCAAGTGTGGTTTCTAAATTCATATCCACTTTAGGTTCTACTTTTTGCTCAATAGTAGATTTGGGTTTTGCTTCTATCTTAACTCCTAATTTTTCCTTAGTAGCCCTTGGTTCTAATTCTTCCTCAACTGATGTCATGTCAGCAAAAGTGACAGTTTTATCCTCTTTATCATATGCTGTGTCTTTAAGAAGCGAGGCTATCATCTCAGTCTTTAGGGAATCTATCGGTGTTTTGTCTAATTCGTCATTTTGATTGTGTTTTTCCTCTAGTTGTTTTGAACCATCTTTGTTATCGAGTTTAAATTTATTTTTAAAATCAAATTTCAACAAATCCTCTTCTCCTCGAAATATTTTGTAGTACTCTGCGTACTTGCCATACTACGAAAATTAGGCGTAATTTAGAGTAAAAGCTGTATGCTGTGCATTTGGACGCACAATGAGTAAAATAATTACAAATTAATTTATCATTACAAATGAAATTTACAATTTTAAAAAATAGTCTAAATCACAAGCTACATAATTTGAATTTAAATCCGGTAAATGCAATAAAATCTGATTTTCATAAAATTTCAAATCCAAATGTAAAAAAATTAACAATTCAAAATCTCCCGGAACAAAGCATATTAGAAAAAATTGAAAAACCAATTCCTAAATTTATTTCGGTTTCAAAATTAAATTTTGATAATGCAGAAATCCATGGTGGAGTAACAAAAGATGCTTCGGCAAGGGGGGGATTAAGTTATACTATAATTGAACCATCACTTAGTGAAAAAGATAAAAAAAATTTTGAAATCATTAAAAAATTACTAATGGTAGAACTCAGTGTTTCTTTATCGGAAATAAAAACCAAAAAAGCTGCTGAAATAAAATTAGCTAGAAAAATTACTCATCTAATTAAAAAATACAAACTCGAGATACCTGCAAAAAACCTGTCGAAAATTACCTATTATGCAGTACGTGATTTTGTCTATCTTGGAAAAATTGAACCGTTAATGCGAGACCACATGGTAGAAGAGATTAGCTGTGATGGGACAAACATTCCTCTATATATATGGCATAGAGAATTTGAATCGATTCCAACAAACATTCGCTTTGAAACAGATAAGGAATTAAATAATTTTGCAAGAAAGGTTTCTTATATAAGTGGCAAACACGTTTCAATGGCAAATCCTATTGTTGATGCAGCACTGCCTGATGGAAGTAGAATCAATTTAACTTTGGGTCATGAAATTACTAAAAGGGGAAGCACTTTTACTATTAGAAGATTCAGAGCTGATCCAATCACTATAATTGATCTCATAAAATTCCAAACAATGTCTCCAGACATTGCAGCGTATTTATGGTATGTAGCTGAAAAAAATTCTACAATGCTTGTAGCTGGCGGAACTGCAAGTGGAAAAACTACAGCTCTTAACGCGTTGGCTTCATTTATTCGTCCTGGACAAAAAATCGTAACAATTGAAGATACTCAAGAGCTTAATTTACCTCATGAAAATTGGATCCCGGCTGTTTCAAGACAAAACTTTACTGATGGACAGATTGGTGAAATAAATCAATTTGATCTTCTTCGAGCTGCATTAAGACAGCGACCGGATATCATTATTGTAGGAGAGACTAGAGGTAGAGAAGCTTACACACTATTTCAGGCAATGGCAACAGGACACGGAGGTTTTTCCTCTATACACGCAGATTCAGTAGAAGCAACACTAACTAGACTTGCATCATCACCAATGGATATACCAAAAACATTAATCGCTAATACTTTAGATTTGATTTACCTTCAGCTTAAGCTAAGAGTGAAAGATAAGTCAGTTAGAAGAGTAATTCAGATTTCAGAAATTGCGGGTCTTGATCAAAATACAGGGGAAATACGTACTCATGAAATATTCAAATGGGATCCTCAAACTGACACACATAGTTATGCAGGCAATAGTGTAGTACTTGACAAAATTAAAGAAAGGCACGGGGAAAGCGATGAACAAATAAACTATGAATTAAGTAAAAGAAAACTTGCTCTAGAATGGATGGTAAAAAATAACATACGTGAACATAAAGAAGTTTCTAACAACATTAAGGAATTTTATGCAGATCCTGAACGATTCTCTGAAAGAAAAAGAATGAGTGTGTAAAATCGTGCAAAAATCTACTGACTATCCAAGTCCATTGAAAAAAAGAGCGCATGCAGAAGAATCGGCAAGTTCAATACATATTCTAAGCTATAGACTACTCAATAACCGCATTCAATTTTTATATCCAAAACTTGGAAAGTTAGAAAAAACTCTCAAACAGTCAAGAATCCCAATTCCATTTGAAGTTTATGTATGTAGTATGGTTTTTTTCAGTTTTATTGCAGGACTTTTAGGGCTTTCAGCAGGAATATCTATTGCTATACTAGTTAACATTCAACCTATTGCTTTTGCATTTCTTTTACCAATAATTGCAGGCGCTGGAATGGCACAAATTACATTTTTCATATTACAGCTAATGCCCAATATCAATATTAAAAACAGGTCAGCCAAACTAATTGAGGAGATTCCTCATTTTATTGGGTATATGGCTACCCTTGCAACAAGTGGCCTTTCATTAGAAGGGATTTTCAAAGCAATTGCAAATGAAGATACTGAAGAGGAGATAGTAAGAGATGCCAAATTCATTACTCGAAATATTGACGTGATGGGAATGGACTTGGTAACAGCAATTAATGATTTAATAAAAAGAACACCAGCTGGTCCTTACTCTGAGCTATTAGAAGGAGCAATAATTACTGTTCAATCAGGGGGAGATCTAAAAGAATACTTTATAGCTACAGGCAAAGTCCAATTAGAAGAAAAGAAAATGGCACTGAGAAAATCAACAGAATCACTTGGAATAATGGCAGAACTGTATACAATCCTGTTGATTGTTTTCCCATTATTAGCTATCATCATGTTATCTATTATGGCAATTATGAGTCCAAGTTTAGCAGGTTTTGATCTTATGACTTTGATGAATTTAATGACTTATGTCATGGTTCCTTTCTTTGGTTTTATTTTATTGTTTATGATGGATTCGATGGTTCCAAAGAGGTAATGATTTATGCAAAAAGCTTCACCGCATATAAAGAAAAATGATCTGGCAACTATACCAAAACCATCGTTCATTTATTCTCAAAAATTTAGAGTTGGCGTACCTTCAGTAATAGTAGGAATTGGAATTATTCTAGCAAGTTTATACTATGTAGGTTTTTCACAAAATACCTCAATTAGAGACGTTGGAGTAATTTTTGGGGTATTAGCTATGATTGTACCACTAACAATGTTACAAGTAAAAGAATCACAAAGAAAAGATAGCATAGATAGAAATCTTCCACTATTTTTACTTGCTTTATCTAGTGCGGTTCAAAGTGGTGCTAATTTGATTCGTGCCATAGAAACTACAGCTGAACGAAATATGGGTGCCTTGACACCTGAATTGAAGAATTTACGAGCCAATCTTAGTTGGGGCATGCCTGTAGAAGAGTCATTTCAAAATTTTGCAGATAGAACTGGAACCAAGACAGCAAGGCGTGTAACGGTTCTTCTTGAAATGGCTTTAAAAATTGGAGGAGATATCAGAACTAATTTAGAAATGATTCAAAAACATGTAACTGAACTACAAAATCTTGAAAAGGAGCGCAAATCCTCGTTGGCTCCATATACATATACTATTTACATTTCATTTGCAGTTTTTCTTGGTATTGCCGTTATTCTTTCATCGCAGTTTTTTAATCAATTTGAAGTAGTTCAACAATTACTAAGTAAAGCGCCAGGAACCAATGGTGGAGCATTTTTTTCTTCAATTAAAGATGTAAATTTTGAGGCACTCAATCAAATTCTTTTTAACATGTCAATAATTGAAGCGGTATTTGGAGGATTAGTAGCTGGAAAAATCGGTGCGGGATCTTATGTTGCAGGAATAAAACACATCATAGTGATGATCGTGATGGCAGTAATTGCCTTTATGCTCATCTAATCTAGAAAATTCAATCTATAAAAATATGGAAAAAATATCTTCGTCGATTATGTTTTTGCATCTAAATGTTTTAGAGGCTTAGAGGTTCGCCATAAAAATTTACATAAACTAAAAATGTTATTTACCATTTCAGCTGAGTTAGTCCATAATGCAAAATCTGAATCTGCCCCTAAACTAAATGAATCAGTAGTTGACCTTGAATTTTCTGTGTTTACAAAATCAGATGCATTCATAACATCAGACATTACCATTTGTTTTCCTTCCTCGACTATGATCCTACCTTTTGACGGAAGCTTCCCAAGTCGAGTCTCGGTTGGTTTTAATCTATCAATTAATGGTAAGAATTTTTTATCATCAGCGTCAGTTAATACTCTAACGGTACCACCTTTTCCAATGCATTCTTTTATTTTTTCAGGAATTGCAGTATGATACATTCTCAGAATATCTTCTGTTGTTGTAACAATGTAGATTGTTCCTGAAGAATCTTCTAAGAGTTTTTCAATATGAGAATAAATGTTTGCTCTCCCTTGTACAGTTCTAAAGGTTGGGACATAATGTCCATCAGTTATTGGGACAATTTTGTTAATCTTTTTAATTACTTCCTTTCCAATTTTTTCTACTCGATTAATTTCATCTTGTTTTTTTTGTAAAACTATTTTGAGTACTTCTTCAGGTTTAGTTGCGATACAAAGCTTTGGGTTTGAAATGGTTGTTGAAACAATACTCATGTTAAGTAATTTATCAATGGTTCTGTATGTTTTTGTTCTATCTACATCAAGTTCCTTAGCCAAAGAACTTGCAGTTACAGGCCCTAATCTAAGTAGATTAAGGTAAATTCGTGCCTCTACAGTTTCCAGATCTAAAATAGTAGATAATTGCAAAATGAGTTCTGACCAATCATCATTATGACTGCCAGTCGATAGATTATCATCTACTACAGATCCATTCTCCAACATGATATTTCCAATATCAAAAATGAGCTCATAAGTTACCAGTCTTTTAAATCGGACAAGCTGTCAGGATATTTTTTAATATATGATAATGAATTAGATGACTGTTTTAATTTTATTATTTTATGAGGAGTATGATTGGAAAATACAGACAAATTTTCCAAATTATTAAACGATTTGCCAAAATCAAACAAATTTGAGAATACTCTAATCAAATTTTTTTGCAAATATTCATCTGCTTTGCTATAAAGGATTAAATGTCTCCGATGAATCTTTTCTCATAATTGGCAGAGACTCACCATCAAAGAACTGTAGGGTATTCAATGATCGCAGTCGCAGCATCTTTGGCACTTATTGGTATTCTTCATCTTGCAATTGGTCAAAACGTGTTGACTGGAGATGGTATTCAGCGAGCAAAAACTGCGGAGTTTGAGCACTGTAAAGAGACAAACTTTGCAGGAGATGAATGTAGGAAATATGATAAACGCCTAGTAATTGATCAGCTTGATTCTGGGAATAAAATTGGTACAGAAATTAGTGATGGTATTACATCTTCTGGAACTGGATGATAATTATAAAAAATTTTAAATAATTAATTTAAATTATCTAGATTCACTTGCAAAATCTTCCCACATGTTCAGATTTGATGTAAGTTTATTCATCTGATAAAGGGCGCCAGCGATTATTCCTGCCTGATAAAATACGTATAGATAAACTTGTGAATCTGTTGGATCACTGTTAGTTAGACTAAGTGAAATCATAGAGAAGAAGAAAAATGTTCCAACAAATGTTATTATTTTATTTAGAACCCCATCTATTCGTACGATTCGTTTTGTCGCCGAAGCCATTAACGTAATACTTGAGATAATAAGGAATGTAATGCCACCGTTGTTTGAAACAAACTCTGTGGTCCATTTAATCAAACCATCCGCAAGAATCGAAGTCTGTGGAGTAACTGAACCACCTTGAAGAGCAAAGCTGACAGAGCTAAATAAACCGCCTATAATGAAGAAAAACAAAAGTATCTTAATTATAACGCGTTTTAATCTCCCCCGTGTTTCAGATGGCCTTATCACACGCTCTACTATTTTCATTCCATAAATTACGCCTATAGCAAATAGTGGAACATACATAATGTCAATAATGATTGGAGAATTTTGTGTTATTTCTGAAATTTCTGGATGCAATGTAAGAAATAACACAAGTGCGATTATTGCAGCACTAACAAAAACAATCAAATTTCCATAATGGTGCCTATCTGATTCTAAATCATTGCTCCACTCGTACACATTGATGATTATTAAAAAATGGATTAAAGAAAAAGACAAAAAATGATTTGTTCAAATTATCAATTCTGTTTACCTTATTAGTAAAATCATGCTAAGAGGAATAATGAAGGTAGGCAAACCAGTAATTATTCTTGGGATTATTGTCATAGTTACAGGAGTAATTTTTCATCTTCAAGGTCAAGCTAAAGTTGGACCTGAATCATCATTCATGTATGCAAATCCAGAATGGATTACATATGGTCAACAAATTGCAATATCAGGAATAGCGATCATTAGTTTTGGTGTGTTCCTTAAAATATCAAAATCTAATTGGTGACTCTCAATGTTATTGTACTTCTAATTTTGTCTAGTTTTCGAATTTTTGATGTGATTAGTTCATCCATTTTATCTGAATCTGTAGTTTCTGCTTCAACTACAATATCATACTCACCAAAAGTTATCAACACTCCCTTTATTTCATCAATTGTACGTAATCTAAAAGCAAGATCGTGTTCTTCTCCAATTTCACAGCTTAAGAGTATGTACGCCTTTTCCATATTATAATCACGGAGGAGGTAGGTATTAGTTTAACTTACTGCTGCAATGAAAGCTATTATTTTTTTTCGAGGTATTGTTGATGGTATTCTTCTGCCCTAAAAAATTTCATTGCAGGTATAATTTCTGTAACAATTCTTTCTCCAAATTGTTTAAGCGCTGCACTTTGAAGTTTTTCTTTTAGTTCTTTTGCAGTAGTCTCTTGTGTTTGATCGTGAAAAAACACAACTGATCTATACTGTTCGCCGATGTCTGGACCTTGTTGATTAATTGTTGTTGGATTGTGATTACTCCAAAACATCAATAAAAGATCCTCATATGATACTACAGATGGATCATATTCAAGTTCAACTGCTTCAGCATGTCCGGTTCTGCCAGAGCAAACATCTTGGTAAGTCGGATCTTCAAACGCTCCACCGGTATATCCAACTTGGGTTGATTTGACCCCTTTTACTTGTCTAAATAATGCTTCGACTCCCCAAAAACAACCTGCTGCAAATGTGGCTCTCATAGCAGTATACCTCAGGTTATTGTAATAAATTCTTGCCCGATTTCTTGTCTGTTCATATCACACACAAATCAAAGTATTATCTGGATTTGTTTTGGGATTTTATGATTCAAAAACGTATCAAAAGTAAAAAAGATATTCAACAAAATATCAAATCTATTCAAACAGATTCAGATGTACGAGAATTTTATCTCTTAGAAAGACTATACCAAGTCATGAGAGATGACAAAAAGCGAGGAAAGAGACCGTCAGCTAAAGAATTTTATCTCATGGAGAAATTATACCAGGTTATGATTAACGATAAAAATCGTAATAAAAAATTGTTAAAATCCTGAATTTAAAAGCCAGCAGCTATTGGATCTTTTGGTTTCATCACCTCACGCATGACAATAGTTGCATAAGATCCTCGTGAAAGTGTGAATCTTATCCAATCATTAGCAATATCAATATCATCACATTTAATGGAGGAGTTTCTAAATCCACCTTCACTACTTATCTCTTGCATTTCTTTTAGGAAAAAATCCTTTGGACTTACTTCTTCATATTCTAATATTTTAGAAATTTGATAATGAAATCTGGTCTTTTTGTAGTAAGAATAACCTACAAATGGAATTGACAGTCTTTGGCCAGTTTCATTGGAGAATTTTCCAATAGTTCCATTTTTATCATAACAAACATCACCTTGTTGAGGTAAAAACAAATCTTCGCCATCAATAAATGCCATGCTCAGTGTTTTATTAAATAAAAACGATTGATAAGCTTGAAGATAAAAACGTCTGATTGCCAGCGGCAAGGCACGTATTGCTTTTTTTGGATCATCATCTTGAATCATTTGATTTACAACAATCCATTCTAAATCCATTTGAAATGGTATTTCGTCTAGTAATTTTGAATAGTTTGATTTATCAGAAAGATTTTTTCTTAGTCTAATATTCTCTGGAGAATCATACTCTGAGGTAAATGAAAGCAATAAGTTAATTGCTTTTGTATAGTCCTGCTGCAATAGTGCTTTTCCAATTAAATGAGTTACAGGTCTTGTAGAACCAAATCTTTGATATCCGTAAAAATTTAAAATCTTATCAAATTCGTTAAATTTTGAAATGTCTATAGAAGTATCAGTTATTTTTATTTTAAATTGATTTCCAATCATATCCTTTTTAGATAATGGTTTTTTAACAAATCCAATTCTTTCAAGGGAATACTTGTCTTCTGAAATCCTAGCAATAGAGTTTAATTTTTTTTCAGAGCAGACATACTGCTCACTAACTGCTGCTGCATCTTTAAGACCTAATGATTTTAAGCGCAGATTATACTTTTTGAAGACATTTGCAAGAGAGTGATTAGTGTCAATACCATGTTTTTTTAATTTGTAAACTGCATAATCTCCATCAGCGGAAATATTTTGAATTGTATTTGTTGACAAAACTTCTGAGACTAGAAATTCCTCATCTCTTGATTTAATTTTACCTCCACATCCCGCAAATCTAGTAGTATATACTGAGATTCCTATTTCAGAGTCAATTTTTGGGATCACTGTTCTATTATCACAGTGATAAATTTAGAAACAACCAAATCATCAGTTTGTGCACCTATGAGAACCTTGTGTACATCGGGTAATGCGTTTTCACTTGCTGATATTGATACTTGCACAATTCTAGGAGTATTAGAATCAGGCTTGAATGTGTCTGGGGCGTTATGTTCAACAATTAAATCAGAAAATTCTGCAGTATCTGAAGAAATAATAGAAATATTTGGGATGCTATCACTATTTGGTATTATTGATAGTGTTAATTGTGTTTTCTCACCTTTTTTCAATGTAACTTTTTGGCTGTCTAGTTCCACATCAAAAAAGAGAGGCAATGATGTATCTATTACTCCAATGTTATTTTCAACCCACTCTGTAAACCATATTTTATCTCCTGAAATTGTGAAATCAAATATTTGAGCTAACCCACAATTTTCCATTTCTTCACAGTCTGCCCAGTTGGGATTATTTGATGGTATCACATATTCAATGAGGGATTCGCTTTCAGGATCAAATACTCCAATACGGTTTGCAGTTTGTTCATTGAAAACTAGTTTACCATTTTCATTAAATGTAGTCCAATAGGGTCGTGAAACTGGATTTTTTATCACTCCAGAAGAATTTCCGTAAGAAGAAACCTGTGGTGTTGACGTAATATATTTAGTAAATGACTCGGTGTTAGGATCAAAACTAAAGAAAAAACTGCTTGAGGTATCAGCTATCCATATCTTGCCATTAGTTCCAGCAGCTATACCGTTAGGGGTGGTCATTCCTTTGGGAAATTGATAGACGCTAATTAAATCAAAAAGTGGTGTGGTAGAATTTCCAAATTGTGCAGTAGAAGATTTTTCAAATTTATCTTGGTTAAATTTGGCTAAAACACCTCCTTTTTGGAAAACCCAATTTGTATACCAGATATTTCTTTGCGAATCAACGGCAAAGGCGCCTGTTACAGAGTTTTCAACTGGTGATGGTATACTCAAATATGAAATTCCTTCACTAGATTGAGTTGGATCCAAGAAGGTTAGCTTATTTCCAGTAAAGTCGTTTACTATGATTTTTGAACCTTCAACAGACAAACGCTGGGGTAATGAATCGATAATTTTTGGATAGTCTGTCCTCCCATATTGTTTGTCTATAATTGAAAACTTCCATATTCCATCAGTTGCTTCATCAGTAAACCAAAGGCTTCCATCAGGAGAATAATCAATACCCCACATCATTGAACGTGTTCCTTTTTGCCATTTTGGATTTTCATATTCAGTAAAGACTTCATTTATTGGATCAAACTTTGCAACACGCCCAGTATTAGTTTGGGTAAACCAAATTTTGCCATCTGGATCTGTAACAATTGCCAAAGGTTGAGTACATTGTGTTGGAATTTTGTATTCTTTTACAAAGGCGCTAGATTTAGCTGATTCCTCAGAGCTACAAAATTGTGCTCTTTGAACATCAGGATAGGTATCCATTGGAGTGCCTGTAATCGTAATTTGATCATCTTTGTTATTTACGCTAACTGGCGGAAGGGTTGAAGCAGTAACAGAAGTTACCATAATAATTCCAAAAAATGCAGCTACTATGAGTCCTTGTGTTTTTTTCTTCACATCAGAAATTTCAGGAATGCCTCGTTATATCTTATTCCAATTAATTGTTCAAACTAGAGAATATTTATTATAATAATTTCAAATTACCAGTTACTTTGTTAATCATTTCTTCAGGAGCAGGTCCTAATGAAATACAAGTGGTAGTTCCAGGTGCAATTTGAGTATGACCAGCATCAGTAACTTCTGACCACGGTAAATCCAAGTCCATGGCGTGTTTCTTTACTTCCTCTAATTCTTTTGGGCCAGGAACTTTGAGAACAATTTTTTCCTGACCTTGCCACCATGCTTTAAACCAGTCTGGATGAGATTTTCTCACGTTTTCAGATCCTAGAACACAGGCATGCCCAACTTGAGCTGCAATCTTTCCCTTGCTCATCTCAAGATCCGTCCTAACTACAATTACTTGCTTTATGTTACTCATATGTAAAATGATAAAATAGGTAGATGAAAAACTTTTGAATTGAACCATCAAGATTTACGAATTGATTTTTAACCTTCATTGATGAAATGATGAGGGATATTATCCAATAATCTTTTTAGATTGAGTGTCTAATTATTAAACAAAATATGATAAAAAAATGCCAAAGATGTAACTTAGAATTTGAATGTAAAGAATCTCTTTCTTGCTGGTGCTTTCAAGAAATAGGTATAAAAAATGATGAAATTCAATTTGATAATTGTGTCTGCAAAAAATGTCTACAACTACAGTATAGAGAGAGATTATTGGGGGGTTAACACACCTTGGAATTAAATTATTGGATAAAAAAGAATAATCATGTACTATGATGTTGTAATAGCAGGAGGAAGTATTGCAGGCCTATTATGTGCAAGAGAGATTGCAAATAATGGTCATAGTGTATTAGTTTTAGAAGAGGATTATGAAATAGGTACTCCTGAGCATTGTGGAGGACTCGTGAGCATCATGGCCTTAGAAGAGCTTGGAATTATCCCGTATAGAAAGACTTTTGTTCATTACATAGAATCAGCAGAAATTTTTTCGCCCTCAGGAAAGAGCTTTATAATAGAATCTAAAAAACAAAAGGTAGCAGAGATAAACAGAAGGGATTTAGATAAGCAAATTGCCTTTCAAGCAAAAAAAAACGGGGCAGAAATTCGAGTTAAAACAAGTTTCAAAGAAATTACAGACAATGGGGTAAATACTTCAATTGGCAATATAAAATGTAAAATTATCGTAGATGCTAGAGGAGTTTCTGCTCTTATTAACAAAGATAGAACGGGAATACTTTCATCAGCCCAATACGAAGTTTATGCTGACTGGATTAAGAATGGAAGAGTTGAGGTTTATTTTGATCAAAAAAAATATCCAGGTTTTTTTGCATGGATTATTCCATCATCAGATGGAGTAGGAAAAGTAGGAGTAGCTGGCAGAGCAATTAATGCAGCTGATGCGCTTGAAGAATTTCTTTCAAGAAAGGGAAGTTATTCTACAATTAGAAAAATATTTGCCCCAATATGGATTAAAGGACCAATTGACAAATTTGTATCAAAAAATATAGTGATTGTAGGCGATGCTGCAGGACAGTCAAAACCCACAACGGCAGGTGGGATCTTTTCATGTGGGATTGGCGGCATTTTAGCTGGACAAGCAATTTCAAAGTATTTGGAATCTGGAAATGAAGAAGATCTTAATCAATATCAAAAATTGTGGAATAAAAAATTTGGTAAAGAATTTGAAAAACAATTACTTGCAAGAAACATTCTTGAACGTCTAGATAATGCCACTATAGACAAATTATTTGATTCGGTCACTCCGGAAATTTTAAAAGAGATTTCAAACAAGGATGATTTTGATTTTCATACAAGTTCAATTATTAAACTGCTTGGAGTAAAGGGTTCATTCAAGGCTGCACAAATCATCATGACTGGTGAAATGAAAAATCTGTTATCGCGGGATTGATTGATTTTTGTAAGGAAGGTATAAATTCGACAGGTAGAGTGAGCTGTTTATGTCGTCTACAATCTCTTTACCAGTATGCAGTTGTTGCCATAGGCACATAATGCCAAATGACAAGTCTGTAAAATTCAACTGTCCAAACTGCGGGTCAGATCTAATATGGAGATGTCAAAGTTGCAGAGAAGCAGCAAGAACGTATACTTGTAATTCTTGTAATTTTAGAGGACCTTAGCAAAATGGCGCATCTTCTTCTTATAGTAAAAATCCTACCCACTGGAACAGAAGTAGATTTAGACAAACTTGCAAAAAAAATTCAATCTGTTTTAAAAGATGGCATAAAATTAAGAAGATTTGAGAAAGAACCGTTAGCTTTTGGATTACACTTCCTTAAAGGGGAGTTTATCGTAGATGATAAAGAAGGACAAATGGATTCATTAGAAAACGCAGTTAGAAGTGTAGAAGGAGTAAGTGAATTTGAAGTTATGAATATGAGCAGAATGTCAGTGGATATGAGGTAGGGAATGATATGGTAAAAAAAGATGAACCATTACAAATGAGGATTGGGGAAGCAAAACAAAGAGATATTGGGAAAAAACGTGCTCGAATTGGCCCTGATGCAATGGATTACCTAAAAGCTGCTCCTGGAGATGTTATTGAAATTACTGGAAAAAGATCTAGTTGTGCAATTGTTTGGCCAGCTGATGAAGATGAAAAATTTCCAGATGTGATAAAAATTGATGGGCAGACTAGAAAAAATATTGGAGGAGCATTAAACGACATTGTCAAAATAAAAAAGGTTTCTACCAAAGTTGCAAAATCAGTAGTTTTAATGCCAGTAAATGATGTCGTTACTGTTGATAAAGAATTTACTGATTTTGTAAAAAATAGACTTAAAGGATTACCTCTTTCTCAAGGAGACGAGATTTCAGTAATGATTCTTGGGAATTCCATGGATTTTAAAATTAATAAAAATTCTCCAAAAGGAGTTGTAAAAATTGATCGTTCTACGGAACTTACTATTCTTGAAGAGACATCAATTGACAGAAAGATTCGTGTCACCTATGAAGAAGTTGGAGGATTAAAATCAGAAATTAAAGCAATGAGAGAGATTGTTGAACTTCCTCTAAGACATCCAGAACTCTTCACAGGATTAGGGATTGAACCACATAGCGGAATATTGTTGTATGGACCACCAGGTTGTGGTAAAACATTGATTGCAAAAGTACTTGCAAGTGAATCAGAAGCAAATATGTTTTCAATAAATGGTCCTGAAATAATGAACAAATACTATGGAGAAACAGAAGCTAGATTGCGGGACATCTTCAAAGAAGCAAAAGACAATTCACCAAGTATTATTTTCATTGATGAGATAGATGCAATTGCACCAAAACGAGAAGAAGCATATGGTGATGTTGAAAAAAGAGTTGTAGCCCAACTTTTAGCTTTAATGGATGGATTAACCGATAGAGGAAATGTCATTGTTTTGGGTGCAACAAATAGACCTGATAGCGTAGATCCGGCACTAAGAAGACCTGGAAGATTTGACCGCGAGGTAGAAATCTCAGTTCCAAACGAGGATGGAAGATTAGAGGTACTACTAATTCATACTAGAGGAATGCCAATTGCAGAAGATGTTAATTTGAAAAATTTAGCGTCAGAGCTTCATGGGTATACTGGTGCCGACATCAAATCACTTTGCCGAGAAGCTGCTATGAAATCAATTCGCCGTTATCTTCCAGAAATAGATTTAGAAACTGAAAAAATTCCTTCTGAGATTTTAAAGTCAATGGAAATTAAACTGGTTGACTTTTACGATGCAATGCACGAAGTTGTACCAACTGCCATGCGAGAATTTTATGTTGAAAGACCAAAAGTATGGTGGCAGGATGTTGGTGGCTTGGAAGATACCAAAGAAACACTACGAGATAATTTGATCCTTGCAATGAAAGAACCTGACAAGTTCTTGAAAATGGGAATTAAGCCTCCAAAAGGCGCATTACTCTATGGACCTCCAGGTTGTGGTAAGACGTTACTTGCACGAGCATTAGCTACTGAAAGTGGAGCTAACATGATCCTTGTTCGAGGTCCTGAAATTTTATCAAAATGGGTAGGAGAATCGGAAAAAGCAATTAGGGAGATTTTTAGAAAAGCCAAAACATCGTCCCCATGTGTAGTAATATTTGATGAATTAGATTCACTTGCAAGATTCAAGACAGGGGAGATGAATGGTGTAGGAGAGACTATCCTAAGCCAATTATTAATAGAAATGGAGGAAGGAACTTCTTCAAGAGTTGTAGTTGTTGGAATTACAAATAGGCCTGATTTACTTGATAATTCTATGTTAAGGACTGGAAGACTAGATCTAATTCTTTACGTACAGCCTCCAGACGAAAAAGGCAGATTAGAAATCATTAAGATATTAACTGATAAAATGCCTCTTGCTAATGACATTAAATTAAAAGAAATTGCAGTAGCCACGCAAAACTATTCAGGAGCTGACCTTGCATCACTTTGTAGAGAAGCTGCAGTACATGCAATGCAGAATAATTCTGTAAAGATAGGCAGTATTGATTTTTCTGCTGGATTAAAAAAGGTAAAACCCTCTATAACAAAAGAAGTAGAGCAATGGTATAGCAACATGAAAGAGAGTATTTCAAATGTTGTTCCAAAGACAATAGATAAGACATTTTACGGTTAAAATGGGAAACATGCCTCTAAAAAACATAATATATGATCTCATTAAGGAAAATGTATCATTAACAGATAGTGAACTTTCAAAAAAATTAACCAAAGATGAAGTGTTAGTTCCAGAGGATAAATTTAATAAATTATTACTTGATTTGGAAATTCTTGGATTGATAAAAGTTTCATGGCTTACAAAGGATACAAGAAGAATTGAAGTTGTCACAGAAAAAGAAGAATCAGATGAAATTGAATCACAGAACAAAGAAATGATTGAAAATGATTATGAAGCTAGTTTCCCTGGGACAGAAAATAATTAATAATTTTCAAAGCTATAATCTAAAGTGAAAAGCAGCATCTATTGCTATTCCAACAAAAATTATTGTAAGGTATGGTGCGGTTACCTTGTATGCTTTCCATGCAAATTCTGAAGTGGGGTTTTTAGTAAGTTTGTAATGATATGCAAGCATTAATCCTCCAGAAACTGCTGCTATTGTAAGATAAACAATTCCTAAACCAAATGCGTACAACATCAAAGAATAAGGTAAAAGGACTGCAGTATTTACTAAAATATATTTTGAAGTTTTTTGCATCCCGATCACCACTGGAAGCATAGGAACCTTTGCAGCAGCATAATCGTCTTTAATCTTCATGGCAAGGCACCAAAAGTGAGAAGGAGTCCAGACAAAAACTAGGAATCCAACTAAAAATCCTAAAATGTCCATGGCCCCTGTTGCAGCAGCCCATCCTGCCATCGAAGCAGCACTTCCTGCAAATCCGCCTATGACAATATTTGAAGAATTTAGTCGCTTTAGCCAAATTGTGTATATTACTACATAGAAAAATATTCCAAGTGCAATAAAAAATGTTGAAACTAGATTCAATGTAAAAGCAGCGTAAATTACAGAAGCTGCACTTACACCTACACCATAGATTAGAACATTTCTTGCTTTCATCCTGCCTGATGGAATAGGTCTAGTACTAGTTCGTTTCATCATAGGATCAATATCTTTATCATAATAGTGATTCAATGCACTAGAACCAGCAGAAGCAAGGGAACCAGCAATTATGATGTGTAATAATCCCATGTAATCAAGTTCGGGGCCGATTAATTTACTTGCAGCAAACATAGATGTAACTGCAGTAATTACAAGCAAAACTACTATTCGGGGTTTGGAAATTTCCAATATTTCTTTGGCGCCCAATTCGTTTTAAGCGGCTTTTATAGGCATTTTAATCTATTCTATATTGAATTGTAATTAGACGTATTCTTTACATCTTAATTAAAATCTTAATAATTTCACCAGAGAGTTTTAGTAAAAGTATGACGTATTCTAATAATAAAGTTGAAGATAAAATATGGGTAATGAAAATTTAGAAAAATCACTATCAAAAATCTTAGTAAGAGATATCATGAGTAATTCACTAATATCTGCAGATCCTTCAACAACGATTTATCAAATAGCGAAGTTAATGGAAAAGGGTGGAGTAGGAGCCATAATAGTGAAGAAGGATAACATACCGGCTGGAATAATTACTGATAGAGATTTTGCGATAAAAATTGCTTCACAAAAATATCCTTTAGACACTCCAGTCCATAAAGTTGCGTCATATCCTTTGCAAACAATAAACGCAAATGAATCAATTTTGATTGCAGCAGAGTTAATGTCTTCAAAAAAAATTCGAAAGCTTGCAGTTGTAGAAAATGATAAAGTGGTCGGAATCGTTACGTCAACCAACCTAGTAAATCAATTAGCTTTAAAGAAAGATAAATAATAAAAACTATTGCATGACGTATAAAAATCTAAAAAGATCCTTTTCAATTTAGCTAAATCACGTTAAATTCAAAATTATTCTTAACCTTTACATAATGCTAGAAATGAGATATTAATTGTTAAAATTGAAAGATAAATTTCCAGCTAATAAAGTAAGTAATGAAGTGGTCAACACCTTAAACCAAATAATGCCTAAAATACCAAGGATGCGGTGGGGTGCATTAACTAACATTCATCCTACAAATGCAAAGATAGAACAAATGAATAGGCTTTTGCCTCATGATAAGAAATGGCATCTATTGTTTGAGGAAAAAGATCAAGTAAATGTAGACGGAATTACGATTAGACGAAAAACTTTAGACTCTATGACCTAAGGTTAGTCTTTAATTGATTTATTCGTTGAATGAAATAGTTTGTTAAATTACTTTACAATATGAAAAAAGTGTTCAATTAGATTTTTCTTCAGATTCCCTAGTTTTCTCTTCCTCTTCTTTCATCTTTTCACGTTCTTCTTTTATCTTTTCTTGTTCTTCTTTCATCTGTTCTTTCATCTGCGTTCTTTCTTCCTTCATCTTTTCACGTTCTTCTTTCATCTGTTCTTTCATCTTCTCTCTCTCTTCCTTCATCTTTTCTCTCATTGACTGTAGTTCTTCTTTGAGTTTGTCTCCACCTTCCTCTCTAATTTTTTGCATCTCTTCTCTCATCTTTTCTCTTTCTTCTCTCATCTGTTTACGAAGATCATCAACTTCGGCCTTGAGCTCTTCTCGCATTTGAATGCGAAGATCATGAATTCTGTCTTTGAATTCCTCTTGTGGGGCTAGTAAATTAATCGCATCAATTGTAGATACGTTATCATCACCGCTAATTAGTGCTCTGACATGGACTCTAAACTCCTTGAAAACGTCATGATATGTACGTCGAAGTTCTTGATATGATTCTCTAACTTCATTTAGATCTTCTCTACATTGCATTCTAATGTCTTCTTGCTCTTCTGGAACAGCGTTTTGAAGTGCTTCTCTGCATGAATTGATTATTGCCTTTGTTTCTTCTTTTTGTGTTCTAAATTCATTACGAGCATCATGTACAAAATCTGAAACATCTTGTCCTATATTCCTAAGGTCATCTTCGTCATCGACATCTTCTGTTTCATCTTCAGTAGTATCTTCTGTTTCATCTTCAGTAGTATCTTCTGTTTGAGCAAAAGCAAAGTCAATGTAGGTATTTGTTGGAACTAACCCTAGAATTTGAAAGCCGTTTATTGTTGGAGTAACAACACCTGCTAGTAAGATTGACATTAATAATAACGTCAGAACTGGAAATTTCGGCATATAGTAAAACTGACTAATTGGCATTTAATATTTACGTATTACTACAAAAATACATTATTTCCACACTCATTTATGCAATAGTAAGAAGTCTAAGAAAATATTAAAGAAACACGTGTGCCTAAATCTATCTAAAATCATTTTAAAGTGAATTAAAGGCATTTGATTTTTGCGACTGGGATTCGGTAGTTTCAAAAGAATTAAGTATCTCAGAAATTCCAGCTAGCACGAATGAGTAACTGGGATCTAATGATGCCTGGAATGGGTCTTACGGCTATTGGGATTGCTGGTGTATTCATAGCATATTCTGGAATTGCGCATACATTCATTGATGGAATG
>JBQTHA010000089.1:0-4360 GCA_052390375.1 Nitrosopumilaceae archaeon | reverse complement strand
TACCTACTGAAGCAGAATGGGAAAAGGCAGCATGTTGGAACGAAACAAAAATGAGAAAAACAATATTCCCTTGGGGTAATGAGGCGCCTACCCAAAAAAATTCAAACTTGTTAGAATCCTATCTGTGGAGTTGTTCTGAGATAGGATCGTATCCTGATGGCAAGAGTAGCTATGGGTGTTATCAGATGATTGGGGACGTTTGGGAATGGACTGCGTCTGAATTTGTCGGTTATCCTGGATTTAAAACAGGTTTTTCAGAATACAATGACAAGTGGTTTACAAACCAAAAGGTTCTACGAGGAGGATCATTTGGAACACCTCAAATGTCCATACGAGGTAGTTATAGGAATTTTTTCAGATTAGATGAAAGATGGTTATTTTCTGGATTCAGATGTGCTGAAGATGCCTAGTGTTTTGAAGCCAGAAATAAGGCATATGGTTTGTTTGTATCTTGCCAGATTTTTTCTAACCTGAATCCTGCTCTACGTAGGATATTTTCAATTTGAGGAATAGAATATTTGTGAGAATGCTCAGTGTGAATCAACTCATCTTTTTCTATATCTAATAACAAATCAACTTTTTTAATTTCCACCGTCTGTTTTTCTAGTGAACGTAAATACATCTCAATTCTTTGTTTTTTCTCATTATAAATTGCATGGTGAGCAAACTGTGAAAGATCAAAGTCAGCACTCAATTCGTCATTAATCCTTGACAACACGTTTAGGTTAAAGTTAGCAGTGATTCCTTTAGAGTCATCGTATGCTTTTTCTAAAACTTTTTTGTCTTTGACAAGGTCAAGACCTATGAAAAATAGATCGTTTTTTTTCATGATAGAAGAAATTTTGTGTAAAAATGCAAAACCAAATTCCGGAGTAAAATTGCCAAAGCTAGAACCTAAAAATGCAATAAAGTTGGGTTTATCATCATATTTCTCTACAAATTCTAATCCACCTTCATAGGAATCAATAATTCCAGTAATTGACAGATTCTCATAATCTTCTAATAATTTCTGTGAGCTTGCTTGCAAAATATCAGAAATGTCTATTGGAAAGTATTCTATTTTATTTTGAATGTTTGCGAGAATATCTAAGAGTAGTCTAGTTTTTACAGCAGAACCACTCCCAAGCTCAACTAACCTAATATCTTTAGAAATAAACTGGATAAGGTCGCTTTCAATTTTTTTTAAAAGTTCTATTTCAGTTCTTGTCAAATAGTATTCTGGCAGTTCACATATTTCATTAAATATCGCTGAACCTTTAATATCATAAAAAAATTTAGGGCTAATTGATTTTTCTTTTTGATTTAGACTGTAAGATATTTCTTTAGCAAAGGCTTGTTCGGATTTTGAAGACTCTGGTTTAAAATAGCTCAGCCTCGAATTTATTTCAAAATGTCTGTATCCAAGTGATTTTTGGAGAGTTTTTGTACTCAATGATGTTACGACCCGGTTTTTATACATAAATGCCTATCCTAAATTAATGGGGGATATTTTAAAGGTAGAAAATCTCACAAAGCATTTTGTAAAAAAGGGTTTTTTCAGCTCCAAGGCCTCTATTGTTAAGGCAGTTGATGATGTTTCTTTTTCGCTTTGGGAAGGCGAGGTTTTTGTTCTTGCTGGGGAATCTGGGTCTGGAAAATCAACTATTGCAAGACTGATAATGAAGGCAATTGAAGCAAATTCTGGAAAAATAATTTTTCAAGGAGAAGAAATTGGAAATGACTCTAAAAGTCTTGAAAAAATCAGAATGTCGTGTCAGATGGTACGCCAGGATCCATACGATTCTATCAACCCACGGATGAAGGTTTTTGATATTGTTTTAGAACCACTTGAAATTCATAAAATTGGTAATAAAGAAGAGCGACATAGACGAGTCATAGATGCTTTACGTGAAGTAAGATTAGAGCCTGCGGATGAGATTGCTAAAAAATATCCACATGAGCTGTCTGGAGGACAACGCCAAAGAATAGTTCTTGCAAGAGCTCTTGTGTTAAAACCCAAAGTAATCATTGCGGATGAGCCAGTGTCAATGCTTGACGTGTCAGTTCGTGCAGAAGTGTTAGAGCTAATGGAATATCTTCAAAAAAAATACAACATTTCTTTTATCTACATCACTCATGACTTAGCTACTGCAAGACATTTTGGACAACGAATTGCTATTTTGTATTTGGGAAAGATAGTAGAGATTGGTAGAATAGACCAGGTTTTGTTGCATCCAAAGCATCCCTATACACAAGCTCTCATTGATGCACTTTCAGAACCAAATCCAGATAACCTACACAAGGAAAAAAAGATTCGAATCAATGAACCATTAGACATTGATGTGTATAAAGGATGCAGGTTTCGTGCAAGATGTCCATATGCAATTGAACAGTGTAAGGAAGAACCCCCTTTAGATAGTATAGGTGATGGAAGAGACGTAGCTTGTTTTGTTAAGTTAGATTAATCCTTCAGTTATAGATCTAAATGAATTTTTTAAATATGAAATCTAGATGGGGAAAACGCTAACCTACATCAACTCAAGCTTGTCTTGTTTTCCCCAAACAAGCGAGGATCGGGTTAGCACTGGCATTCATTACAAATTTTGTATTTAAAACTAATTATGTAGTCATTGAAGGCAATCTTTTGTCTTTGTAGGTAACAATATGAGAAACTCCATTTTTTGGATAAACACCATAGATGAGCTTTGCCTTTTCTACCACAGAGTCCTTTAGAGACACCATAAGGAATTGACTGCCTTTTGATCTTTCCTCGATAATTTTTGCAAGTTTTTCAGAGTTTGGTGCATCCAAGTGTGCATCTACTTCATCAAATAGATAAAATGGCGAGGGCTTGAGCTTCTGTAAAGCCAGTACAAACACTACTGCAGCAAGAGTCTTCTCACCACCACTAATTGAGGTAGATGTTCTTTTTGGTTTGTCTTTGAATTGTATCATGTATGTAATTCCAGATGAGAAGATATCGTCTTCGTTTTCTAGCTCTAGCCATGCATTTCCTCCTGTCATTTTTGAAAATATTAGACGAATTTCTTTGTCAACTATATCAAAAGCATCTAAGAATGTCTGACGTTTGTCCTTTTCAATTGACTCGATGAATTTTACTATGCTGTTTCGCTCTTCTTCTAGCTCGTTTTTCCTAGTAGACATAGAACGATAACCTGTTGCAAGGTCAATGTATTGCTCTGCTGCTCTTCGATTAATTGACTCTGATAATATTCGTTGTTCAGCAGAAAGTGCCTTTAGAATGGGTTCGACCTCAAAAGTTTCAATTGATTCTGTATATCCATAATGTGAAATCAGTTTTTGGATTTGGGATTCATTTTCTCCAAGCTCTTTTAAATCCCTGGAAAGCGCGTCTGATTGTCTTTCTCTAACGCTGATCTCTTTTGTAAGTGAGTGCTCCTTATCATGTAATTCTGATAGCTTTGAATCAAATTCGTTTACTTGGGAAACTGATTTGCCAGAAGTAGAGATGAGTTCTTGTTCTTTTTCTCTAAGTTTTATTAGATTTTCACTTGTTGCAGCATATTCTTTTTCCAGTATTCGTAATCTGACTTCTAGCTGATGCTTTTCCTCATTAAGTGAGGCATGCTCTTCATGAAGAGTTTTGGATTTTAATTTTTCAGCAGTTTCCTGTGCTGTAAATTGTGCAAGCTCTGATTCTTTTTCTTTGAGCTCGGAAACTATGTTAGATTGTTGGGTTGTGATCGCTGATTTTTTCTCATTTAATCTTGATAATTCTTGTGCAATTTTTGTTTGTCTTGGATCTGAGTAGTTTTCTGAAACTATTCTAATTCGTTCCTCTAATGATAAAACGTAGGAATCTTGCTTTGCAATTTCTGTTTGTAAATACTCTATCCTACGCGTCAGGTGTGAATTTCTTGATGAAAGTTGTCCTCCCATCCTTGATGTAGAAATTAACTTTGTTTTCAAGTCTGAATAATTGTTTGAAGTAGTAGCAAGACCTGTTTCAGAAATTGAAAGTCTGTCGTTATAATTTTTTAAAGTATTTTCAACTCGTTTGAGTTTGTACTTTTTACTTTGGATATATTTTCTAAGTAAATCAATTGAGCGATTTAGCCCATCAATCGAAGTACTCATTGTAATTATTTTAGTTAGCTTAGAGATTTTGGAATTAAAATCGACTACTACAGAGCCGGCTTTAGCCTCAAAAAATTCGCCTTCTACGGTAACTGCTTTGTATCCATTATTAGATATGTTAAGGGCATCCTCTCGTGATTTTACTAAAACGACATTACCAAAAAGCAGGGTTTTGAGTGATGAAAATTTACCTTCGCATTTAATGAAATCTGATAGCATCCCTATGATTTCAGAGTCTTTAGGAGGGGAGATTGTTAATTTT
>JBQTHA010000088.1:0-2281 GCA_052390375.1 Nitrosopumilaceae archaeon | reverse complement strand
AACTTTCCGATAATTGGAAGATGTGTGCTTTAGGAGAAAGAATAAGAATAGAAGGAAATGATTTACAAAATATTGATGAGCTAACTCCTGAAGCAAGATTACTGGGGTATGATTTTTCGGTAGCTATACAAAATAGAGATGGGGATACTGCACTTGAAATTATTGAAAAAATAGAAAAACTTCCTACTATTTGGAGAGATTAATTTTAGGAAAATGATATAAATGAATGATAAAGCAGTCAAACTTTTTGAAGAGAATAATTTAGTGTTTATTGCTACAATTATGAAGGATGGGTCACCTCAACTGTCTCCAGTTTGGGCAAATTATGATGGTGCACATATTTTGGTAAATACTGCTGAGGGCAGACTTAAACACAAAAATGTTTTACGTGATCCTCGTGTTGCAGTTTCTACTGTTGATCAAAATAATCTGCTTAACATGACTACTATTCAAGGTAAAGTTATAGAAATCATTCCAGACTACGAATACCAACATGCAAACAAGCTTACAAAAAAATACATAGGAAAAGACAACTATCCGTTTCGGCAGCCTGGTGAAAAAAGGATTGTCTTTAAAATTCTTCCAGAGAAGGTGTTTATCCTTCCCGAATTGAAGATAAATCAAGATTCGAATAAATAATTATCTTTCAAAATTCGAATTTAGAAATATTACTTTTTTAATACTAGTGATTTTACAAGAGTTAAAATGAATATTTCATAATTCGAGTTTAGAAACATTATAATCAACAAGGGCAATTACATTAAAGATATAGTAAATAATATCGAACCAAGATGATGGAGATTTTTTGTTCTCATTAGGAAAACCAAAAAATGTTGCAGAGTTTTTCATTCCGGTTACAATTAATGATGCACTAGCAATAATAATTTTCATGACATTGAATTAAAAAGTTAGAAAAAAAAGGTTGGGCAGTTTAACGACGTCTTCTGCGTGCTGTTCGTCGTGCTGCTCTTCTGACGGTTCGTCTTGCGGATCTTCTGACGGTTCGTCTTGCGGATCTTCTTGCGGATCTTCGTCTAGAAGCTGCTCTTGCTGCTGCTTTCAATGCCGCATTTCTTTTTCTAGTGCGTGCAGCCTTTTTTGCTGCAGCACTTCTTTTAGCTCTTGATGCTGCCATTGATTCTTGTTCGTATTCTATTATGTCTTATGTGGTGTAAGTCAGAAGTTTTAGTGTAAATTATGCAATATTTTGACTAAAAATTGATCGAAAAAGTTTGTTAATGTAACTAAAGTGGAATGCTGGATTACACTAGTATGTTGTTTATTCTAGAAATTGTACAAAACACGAACAATAAATGTCATTTTGTTATTCATAACATTCTATAATTTTTTTTTGATAAATCTATTTGGAAAATAGTTTTATAAAAAATAGATCGCATCATTATTCATTTGTTAGTATAATACATATTTTAGGAACAAAATTACATTTAACACATGAATAGTGCAAATAAGCTTCGCGATAATGTTGAACGATGGTTAGTGCACGAGAATTATTCATTCAGAGCTGTAAAAAGTGACGAAGACACTTTTCGCATTTTGATTAAAGATATTGGTTCATTTAGAATTCCAATTGAAATTTTTGAGCCTAAAAAGCAACTAGGAGTAATAGTGCTAAGCGGTAAAGTTTTCCTTCGAAATCCACAAACTGCAAGATATAACAAATTAACTGATTCAGAACAAGAAAAATTCAAAAATTTAGTAAAGGGTTTTTGTGACTCTATTCATGCAATTCATAAGATCCTCAAAGAAGACGGCAAAGTAGTTATCGGAGTTTATTTGGTTTTAGATAATGTGGAAAAATTTACCCAAGAAGTTGTACATTATGCTTTAGGACAGGTAACTGAAATGAGTGAGAAAACATATCAATTTATCACTAAGGCATTTTGAAAATCAATTGTTCGTTTTATTGAAATTTTAGAGTATAAAAAATGAGATTAAATGAGAATAAAGGTAAAAAAAGTGAGGTCGTAAGATGTTTCATGTTCAAAATTTTGCTCAGCATATTCATATAGTATTTTTATATGATTTCAGACATGACGGATTTAGAATAACCTTCGACTAACAGTCAATGTTACTATTGTGGAAAGAGTTTTCCCTCTAAAGATCAAGTAAATCACCACTTGAAAACTGCTCACACAACCACAAGGAGAAATAATTCTGTTATTGATGTGGTAAAGGCAAATCCCGAAACACCACACTACGTGGTAAATTTTTTAGAGACATCTCAAAATTATTGTGTTTGCTTGGTAGATATTGTGAATTC
>JBQTHA010000087.1:0-1805 GCA_052390375.1 Nitrosopumilaceae archaeon | reverse complement strand
CTTCGATAGCTCAGCCTGGTAGAGCGTTACCTTGGTAAGGTAAAGGTCGCGGGTTCAATTCCCGCTCGGAGCTTTTAATAATTTTTAATCAAAAGTTCAGAGTGCCCTGTTCTCTTGTTAGAGTCAGAGTTTATTGCCCTGTTTACCTCAATTTCTTCAACGTCCCATTTAGAGGACGGAAAAAGTTCTTGTACTTTTTCTGAGTTGGAATTTGATAACATTACCATACATCCTTTAGAATCTAATTTTTCGGACAGTTTTGCTAGGCGTTTTAAATCCTGATAAGTGAAATCTTTGTTTGTGTAACTAGTAAAATTTGCAGTTTTGCTAACAGGTTGGTATGGAGGATCAAAATAAATAAAATCGCCTTTTTTGACATCATTGATAATAGAAAAAAAATCCCTGCATTTGATAGAAATATTTTCAGATCTTAAAACCTGATTTACAGCAAAGAGATTGTCTTTATTTACAATGTTAGGATTTGTGTATCTGCCTAGTGGGACATTGAATTTTCCCTTGCTGTTTACTCTATACAACCCATTAAAACATGTCTTGTTAAGAAAAAGCAGTCTTGAGACCTTTTCTACTTGGCTTTTTGGACTTGATTCTCTTACAGAATAATAGTATGATTTTGAATCTTTGAAATATTTTTCTGAATGACTTTGTAGAGATTTAATGATCTCGTTAATTTTATCACGTATAGTTACATACGATAAAATTAAATCAGAATTCAAATCTGAGACATGACATTTTAAATCAGGTTTTTTGTAAAGTAGATGAAAGAGTAGTGCACCACCACCTAGAAATGGTTCAAAATATGTATCAAATTTCTTTGGTAGATGTTTTGTTAGCTCTGGTATTAGTTGCCTTTTTCCTCCTGCCCATTTTACAAATGGTTTTGGTGGCGAAAGTAAAACCTGATCATAGTACTGTTTCACTTGCGATGATCTGCAAGTGCTTTATTGAGAAAATAAAGTTGGAAAAAGTTACAAGATGTGCAATATTTTTTAATCTAGTTTCTTGATGAAAATAAATCAGGCATTAAATTTTCTATAAAGTTCAGTTAGTGAACTAAAATGAAAAGGAAAAGGTTGTGGGATTTAGTCCCATTTTGACCAAGCTGCCATCCATCTATACGTCCACGTGTTAAGTTTACAACCTAACGCGGCAAACGTAACCGATAACACAGCACCAGCACCTGCACCAAGTGCGACTGGACTATTGTAGAACTTTCCTACCTGTGGTTCTATCGGTGTCATATATGGTGGTAACGTGGGTCTTGGATACTTGAATGCAGTCTCTAGCGGATCTGCTACCGTGATCAAATTTACCATGTTGAATAGCGGTAATGACATTCCGACCATAACTCCACCAAACAGTATGAGTGAGTGCTTGTTCTTCTTTGTAGCCCAATACGCCAAGTCCAACAACATTGCTGATGGAATCCATACTGGGGTGACAATGAAGTCATATGGATAACCTAGTGCAAACCATGCACCTTTTGCTACCCATGTATACACTGTCATGATTAATGCGTAGTATGTTGCGGTTCCTGGAACACCAGTAAATGTAAGGTAGTAAACTGCGCCTACCGTAAGCATCAACGTTTGCGATATAGAGAATACTACAAATGATGTCCAAGCCCAATCTGTGTAGAAGATATAATCTCCTGCATTAATTGTTAGTAAAGTTGAGTTGACTGCGACTACTACTATGAATAAGTAGTGTGTACATCGTCTAAGCCAGACCATTATCAGGTAGATGATAGGGTCAGTATATAAAATTTTACAAGATTATCGATCTCG
>JBQTHA010000086.1:0-2291 GCA_052390375.1 Nitrosopumilaceae archaeon | reverse complement strand
AATAACTTTTTAGATTTGAATGCTAGTATTTTCAAACTTCAACAACCCAAATTAATTCCTGAAAAATTATCACTCTCTGAGATTTGTCAAACCATGCTTTACATGAAACATCCTTACATAATGACATCAAACAAATTGTTGACACCTAGAAATATACTAGAAATTTTGAGTAAGGATTTGAAAATTGAATGAAAGAGATTAGCAGATTAAAATCGCATGTAGATGTAATGAAAAAAGAACTTGATTACACTACTAAACAGATCAAACTTTTAGAAAAAAATCGAAAAGTTTCTGAGTGGGAGAAAATTGAACAAGTTAATGGAAAATCAATTGATGAGTTAAAACATCAAGAAAAGAATCTGTCGCAAGAGATTACTCAAATTCAAAAAGAAATTAAAAAATCACAATCAAAAACCTTGATAATTACCGAATTATCCCTTCTGCCAGTAGTAGTTTTGCTTATTTTAATTTCAGGTTTAGGAAACTCTATTATGGATTTTACAAATGATGAGACTACATCATTTAAGACTAGGCATTTAATTGAGAATCTAAGAGGCGATACTGTAGATACATGGAAGTCATGGAGACTGGTTGGTACTACACTAAACGTAAATGTTCTCAATGCTAAAGGATTATCGGAAAATAGAATTGATGTAATAAAAAATGCAATAACTTCAGAAGAATCACTTGAAATTGATGATTCACTTACTCATAAAGGTCCTAAAGGATTTAGCTCAACATACTTTACAGGATGGGCAGGTGCGCTGAAGAATACAGCACAAAAAGATACGTTATACAACATACCTACTGACTTTAATGTTATAACTTCAAATGGCGGAGAAGGAGATGTAATAATTACTCTTTCAAATCTGAGAGATGGAGACGGTTATACTGGCTATACAAAATCAGTAGTGGATGGAAACGAAATTCTAAAGTCATTCATTACAATTTATGATGTAACTAATTTAACTGATGAACAATTAGGCACTATTGTAAGACATGAGTTTGGTCATGCACTTGGTCTTGGACATTCTACTGCTCCAGAAGATCTAATGGCACCGAATATTGATATGACAGTACCATATATTTCTGAATGCAATACCAATGCAATTAGAGATTTGTATAATGGGATACAAGGAAGTACAGTTTGTGAAAAATAGATTTTGTAAATCAAAATCCTTTTTCGTTTAAAATCAATCCCAATAATGCTGCTCGAGTATACATTCCGTATTCTGCTTGTTTGAAATATTTTGCTTGTTTAGTATAATCTACTTCAGCTGAAATCTCGTCTAATCTTGGTAAGGGATGTAAAATTATAGCGTCATCTTTCATTTTCTTTGTAATGTCTAGGCCAATTACATAACTTCCTTTAACTTTGATATATTCTTCTTCATCTGGAAATCGTTCTTTTTGAATTCTAGTTACATAGACCACATCTAGGTCGTCTATATATTCCTCAAGATCTGTGGATTCTGTAAACGAAAATCTTTTTTTGATTTCATAAGTTGAATCGGTTCTAATTTTGAGTGATTCAGGAGAGATTAAATGAACATCTACATCATAGTAACTTAATGCTGATAACAAAGAGTAGACAGTTCTTCCATATTTTAGATCGCCTACAATGCCGATTTTAAGACCGTCAATCTTATTCTTCTCTTTTTTTATTGTAAAAAGATCTTGAATGGCCTGAGTGGGATGTTCCTCTGTTCCACTTCCTCCATTAATGACAGATTTCTCAGAGATTTCTGCTGCAAATCTACTAGAACCATCTAGAGGATGTCTCAGAACTAATACATCAGAATAAATCGACATTATCCTAACAGTATCAGCTAAACTTTCGCCCTTCTGGGTCGAAGATGAGGATATATTAGATATTCCAATTGATGTTCCCCCAATTGATGCGATTGCAGCTTCAAAACTTAAGCGTGTTCTAGTACTTGGCTCGTAAAATAAATAACCTAATGTTTTACCACGACCAATTTCACGTCTATCGTTGGGTTTGAGTTTGATGATTTTATTTGTAGCATCGAAAATTGACTCTAGTTTTTGTTTATCAAAATCTCGTACAGATATAATGTCTTTTTGAAAAAACTCATTCATACTTTGAATCATATATACAGGTGCATATACAAAGTATTCTGATGCAGGAATCGGACCTTATCGTTCGTCGTATCAAAGATGGAACTGTTATTGACCATATTGATCAGGGAAGAGGCCTTAGAGTCCTAGAGGCCTTAGAAATTGATGGTAGGGAGGGTAATGTCATTACAATTGCACTTAATGTCCCCAGT
>JBQTHA010000085.1:0-45642 GCA_052390375.1 Nitrosopumilaceae archaeon | reverse complement strand
GCTAATTCTAAAGCTTCACGTTCCTGTAATTTTGGTCCACCTGCTATTATTACTGGCACAGGGCAGCTGTTTACAACTTTTTCAAAATCTTCACAATAGTATGTCTTTACCACATGAGCCCCAAATTCAGCAGCTATTCTACATGCAAGTGAAAGATATCGTGCGTCTCGTTTTTCAAGTTCCTTTCCTACAGCGGTTACAGCAAGTACAGGAATTCCATATTCTTCTGCTTCATTGACTAAAGTACCTAAATTCACCAATGTATTATGTTCATTTTTTGCGCCTACAAAAATTGACATAGCAAGTGCACTTACATTAAGTCGAATTGCATCTTTCACACTAGTTGTGATTTTTTCATTAGAAAGATCTTCGCCAATAATACTAGAACCACCAGAAACTCTAAGAACTACTGGTATTGGGAATCGTGCATCAACAGATGTTCGAAGAACGCCTCTAGTTAACATTAACGAGTCGCAATATTTCAATAAAGGTTGTATTGTTTTTCTTGGAACTTCCAATCGTTCAGTTGGTCCTAAAAAATATCCGTGATCAACTGCTAACATTACACCTTTTCCATTATTAGGTTTGATAATTCGAGAAAGTCTATTTTGTAGTCCCCAATCCAATACTCTTCGATTTTGAAAGAAAAATTTTGCCTTTCTTAAGCCTTTCTCAGTTAGTAATGATTATCTTCATAGAATCAACGCCATGATGAGCATGTTCAAAGGCTTTTGGAGAATCCTTAATGTTGTATCTATGAGTTATTAGTTTCTTAACATCGATTTTAGAGGATTGTATTAGTTCTAATGCTGCTTTAGTATCAAAGTCTGATGCAGCATAGCTTGAAATCATTGTAATTTCTTTTGAATAGATTATACCCATGTTCAAATTAATCGTCGCATCCTTTGATGGAACACCAAACATAACTACTGTACCACCTTTTCTGACAAGATCAATTGCACTAGATAAAGCTTGTAAACTTCCAGTTGCAACTATTGCTACATCCACCCCCCGACTATCAGTTTGATCAAGTATTTTTTGTTTTATGTCAGGGACTGAAGATTTTATTGCATCGGTAATATTGAATTTTTTTGCAAACTCTAATCTAAACTCATTTACATCAATACAAAATATTTTATCAAATTCATGAACAATTGATAACATCACATGCATCATGCCAGTTGCACCCACACCAAATATTGCAGCAGAGTCACCTTTTTGAAATGAAAATTTATTCCAAGCTCGGATACAACATGCAAGGGGTTCTATCATTGCTGCTTCTTCAAAACTCATAGAATCAGGTATTTTTAAAATTCCACCATGGTTAACATTCCATTGAGGAACAATAAATTCTTCTGCCAGTCCACATGGAGATAGATTTGTTTCAGAATATTTTTTACACATAGTCTCATTTCCATGTAAACAGAAATGGCAGGAATAACAAGGCACATGATGATGAACAAAAACTCTGTCGCCTTTTTTAAAACCTGTTACATTTTCTCCTACATTTTCTATAGTTCCAGACGGTTCATGTCCTAGACGAGTTGATGGTTGACTGTATTTACCAAAGACTTTCTCTAAATCAGAACCACAAATACCGCAAGCATGCATTTTAACTAAAACATCTCCGGTTCCAAGTGTTGGTTTTTCTACATCCTCTACTACTACGCTTGAGGAATCTTTTACAAAAGCAGCTTTCATGGTAAATTTCATGAGTGTTGGGTATAAGTACATTAAACGATTTTCAAAAATTGTTTATTTTTTCCTGACATTGTGGTCATTCTGAACATCGATTCTATTATTATTCGAACTTCTTAACAAAATGGTATGTCAAGATGGGATGATACTAATTTTGAGCCATTTAGGGATGGGAAGACCCCAGATCACGAAGAAACCAGACTGCTTAGAAAATTTGAAGACTATAGGGAACTTGAGAAAAAAGAGCTAGAAAAAAGAGAGTCTCCAATAGTACAAAAGAAAGAAAAAACTGGAGTTTGGACAAACCGCTTTGTCTTTTTGACTATTATTCAAGCCATCATCATCACGGGATTTACTTTATCTCTAATGCTTATGGAATCTGTCAAGTCTGACATCAAGATATTGGTGATGTTATTAACACTAGGAGTTTTAACTGGAGAAATTGTTTTTGTGTACAAATATTTACGAAAAAAATCTAGCTTAATATTTAAAAATGTTTCAGGACAAGCTGAAATGAAAACTGAGTTTGATGTAATTTAGATAGGATCTATACACCTAGTATTTTTTTAAGCATGACTCTATAATCTACTTCTGCTTTTTCGCTTCCTGGAGCAGGTAATGAAAAGACTAAGGTGGATTTTTGTGTTCTTAAAACAGTGAGCTCGTCATTGATTGGATCTGAAATATCATCACTAACAAGAACTAAACCAACATCAGAGTCGTCAGTTAATTTTTTAATTTCATCAAGGGCTTTAGCTGGTGTTTCAGCAATTATTCCTTGAATCCCTGCTAGTTGGGAACTTGTTACAAATACTCTGCTTCCCACTGTAACTATTTTCACAATTCAGCTTTTGCTCTTAGTAATTTAACCCTTTTTAGAAAAATTTTTGCGGTAATTTTGGAAACGTTGATTTACTTTAATGTACAACAGCAAGTATGACTGAGATTAATAAAGAAAAAGATGTATACCTATTTTTACACGGTAGAATGGATTTAAAACAAAAATCAATTGATGCGCTTGTTTCAAATGGAGTTTCAAAGGATAAAATCATTTTAGCTTTACCAAACAAAGTTGGAAATGAAGGCGACTATATGGCCATGTTGTGGATGCCACCAAATCCTGATCATATTAAGATTCAAAAAATTACCAAAGTAGAACAAGTAGTGCCTGAAGGAATGATTGGTCTTTGGAAGGGAGTTTCTAAAGATGATTTATCTATCATTTCACTTTGAAAATTAATTAAAAGGAATTTCTGAGATTTTTTTATTTTTAATTACGAAGTCCACGCCGGTGACAAAAAAGATTTTAGATATCACTTCGTTGCCCATCAACTTACATTATTTTTAATTCCAAATTGGACCTATCAAATTACTAAAATTTCCACCTTGATTATGTATAATGCACACATAATGTGATTGTTGAACAAAGGTGTTAGTTTCACAATATTGATAATTTCTATCCTCCTCATCGTAGTTTCTATTGAACCTCATGAAGCTTTTGCAAAAAAAGATGGAGATGGTGGAAAACATGACGGAAAAGATAATGGAAAACATGATGACAAAAAGAAAAAAGAAAAACATGATAAAAAAGATAAGAAAAAACATGATGAAGAAGTAACATCTGATGATGATGATGATGATGATGAAGAAGTAACATCTAACGATGATGATGATGAAGAAGTAACATCTAACGATGATGATGATGATGAAGTAACATCTAACGATGATGATGAAGAAGGAAATACAAATGAGGAAGAACCAAAATTTGAACCATTACAATTTAAGGGAAGTGGTGATGATTATGCTCCAACTTTAGGAAGTGATAGATATGGAAATAATTATGTAGATAATGGTTTCACATTTAATGATTTTACCGCAGATGTTAAAAGTTTAAAAACACACATGCCACTTCAAACACTCAATGTAGGTGAATTAAACACAGCAGTTTTGAAAATCTATGATAACAGAGGAGCTGGAAAAATTGAACATGTTGAATTAGCATTTGGTTTAAACAAAAAACAACATGTTAGTGAAAGTAGGAATAAAATTACATGGGAACAAGACTTCAAAGGAACTCAATCCATCATAATGAAAGATCCTGACAATATGCTAATGGATGTTAATGCATTAGGTGAAGCTGATGGCAAAATAATGAAAATTACGTTTAATTTTGCGTTTAGAGAGCCGATGGAGCAATCAAGAATAGGAGTTACGGTTTGGGATCAGGATAAGCATAGTAAAACATTTTACTTTAATGAAGGGATCGAAGTTGTCGGCAAATCCCTGAATCCACCAAAAATAGTTACAGTTCTTGATAGTAAAGGATATCCTGTGCAAATCACAATGACAGGGAAGAATACAGGTATTGATGAAGAAGGCAACACATGGACCCATAACTCACCTTGGATGAAACTAAGCCAACCTGCAGAAGATCAACTACCACATGAAAGCCTTGATCCAGTTAGCGCCCATGGATTTGATAGAATGAACAGTATGTTTGATTCATACAAAAATGATCAAGCACTAGAAGCACAGAAAAAATTAATGGAAATCTTAGGGGGACGTAACATTTCCAATTTCAGTGACTAAAATCGTTCTTGCAGAATTAAGTTGAAAATTAATCACAAATCAGAAACAAGTCCACCAATAAAATCAGAAAATTCTTCGTCTGAGAATTTGATTAATTCAACTTTGTTCTCTTTTTTAGCCAAGTTTGCAGATTTGAGATGGTAGCATTCTTGTTTACCAGCGATGGAGCTAAAATAGAAGCTTTGACATGAACAAAAATTTAGGTCTGGATCAAACCAATACTCTTTTTCTTTTCCAACTACAGTCCATATTTTCCTCTGACTTGGCTCAAAAATGTGTAGTTTGATGCGTTTTTCAGAAAGAACGGATTCTATTTTATTAGGATCTTTCTTCACAAGGATTTAATTCAAAAGGTAGGGTATATTTATGATGGTAGAAACAAAAATTGTTCCTTCTCAACCTGCATTAATTTTAGAAGGAAAGAAGCGAAGTCTTGTTGTATCAGATTTACATATTGGGTTTGAAAGTAATCTAGTAACAAACAAAATTTTTATTGGAAAAAATACTACTACACAAGAAACAATTAATGCAATTGAAGATATTATTGATTCCGTAAAAGCTGATACTTTAATTCTTTTGGGGGATGTAAAATCAAGTATAAAATCTATTACAAAATCGGAATGGGAGGATGTACCAAAATTTTTTAAAAAAATAAATGATAAGGTTGACATAATTTTAATACCTGGAAACCATGATGCATACATTCAAAAACTTGTTCCAGAAGAAGTGTCACTTATAAGTTCGGCAGGAGTAGTTGTTGAAAATATTCTTTTAACTCATGGTCACACTATGCCTACAGAAAATTTCTCACATGTTGATAAAATCATTATGGGGCATGTACACCCTGTATTTTTTCAAGAAGATTCTGTTCTTAATGGACAAAGAGTGTGGATATCAATAAAAACTGAAAAACACAATATATTTCCATCAACCTCAGGAGAATTAGAAATTATAGTTGTTCCATCTTTTAACAAATACTTCTATGTAACTCATAAAAAGTACTACAAAAAATCTATTTCTCCAATTTTAGAAAGGATAAAAATATTTTCTTCAGCAAGGATTGTAACATTAGATGGCACCATCATAGGTGATGAATCAATAATTAATCAAATTCTCTAACTAAATGATTTGTAAGGCTCTAGTGGATATTTTGTAGGTTCATTTTCTTGTAACCATTCAAGTGTTTTTACAAACGATTCAGCAATTTCTGGAGTAGTAAGGACTGGGATTCCTAATTCTAATGATTTTCTTCTAATCTGATATTCATCATAAAGCATTCCTACATATTTTTCCAAAGTAGATGTACTTGGAATATTAATAATGAAATCAATTTTTCGCTCAAATAATAAATCTGCAATGTTGGGCTTTCTTTGAGGTTCACTAATTTTGTAAACTATGCCCACATCTCCAATCTTTTCTGATAAGAATTCAGCAGTATGCTCTGTTGCCATTATTTTATAACCAAGATCTTTAAGGGATGCAGCAGTTTGAAGAAGCTTTTCTTTATTTTCTTCACCGCCAATTGTTATTAGTGCAGTTCCTTCTTCAGGTAAATTATATCCTACAGAAATTAGAGCTTTTGATAAAGCATCATAAAAGCTCTCGCCAAAACAAGCGGCTTCACCGGTAGATTGCATTTCCACACCCAAGACAATGTCTGCACCTTCAAGTTGCATAAATGAAAATTGTGGGACTTTAATTCCATAATTACTTATTTTGGTCCAGTGATCCTTGGGTATTTCTGGAAGAGATTGACCAAGTACTGCTCTAGATGCAAGATTAATTAGATTTATTCTCACTAATTTAGAAACAAATGGCATTGAGCGAGATGCCCTGATATTCAATTCGATCACATAAACTTGACCTGCGTTAATTAAAAATTGTAAATTGAAAGGACCTTTAATGTGAAATGATCTTGCAATCTTCTCAGTATAATCAGTAATTGTTTCTATGATTTTGTTATTTAAACGCCATGGAGGAATGCACATCATTGCATCACCAGAATGGACTCCAGCACTTTCGATATGTTCAACTAGTGCACCAACAACAATATTTTGTCCATCAGAGACACCATCTACATCGACTTCAAGTGAATTAAGCATAAATTTTGAAATAACAACTGGATGATCTGGAGATACTGTAGTTGCTTCGTTAACATATTTTTTAAGTTCTTCTTGGGACCAAACTACTTTCATTGCAGCACCACTCAAAACGTATGAAGGTCTTACTATTACAGGATAACCTACTTCAATTGCGAAGTTTTTTGCTTCAGTAATGTTGGAAAATGCTTGCCATTTTGGTTGTTTAATGTGAAGATTATCAAGTACTTGGCTAAACTTTGAACGATTTTCAGCTCTATCTACATCGGTTGCACTTGTTCCCAAAAGTTGAATCCCATGTTTCAATATTTTTGGGGTAAGATTGTTTGCAATTTGACCACCAACTGAAGTAACTACACCCTTTGCTTGTTCAAATTCATGTATATCGAGAATTCGTTCAAGTGTAAGCTCTTCAAAATAGAGTCTTTGACAAATGTCATAGTCTGTAGATACGGTCTCAGGATTGCAATTAACTACGACTACATTTTTTTCTCCATTTTCTTGTAATCCCCACACCATGTTGACTGTACCCCAATCAAACTCTACGCTACTTCCTATTCGATATGGCCCTGCCCCTAAAACTATGATTCCTCTATCATTTTTGGCTATTTCTAAATCATGTTTGTTACCCCCATAAGTAAGATAGAGATAGTTTGTTTTGGCAGGCCATTCAGCTGCTAAAGTATCAATTTGTTTTACGACAGGTACTATTCCATGGCTTTTCCTAATTTGCCGAATTTCTGATTCCTCTTTTTGTACTGCGCGGCCTATTTGTTTATCTGAAAAACCTAGCTTCTTTGCGTTATGTAATAATCGAGATTCTAATTGTGATTCCTGTAATTTTTTTTCTGTGTCAACAATGTTTTTTATTTTTTCTATAAACCAAGGATCTATTGCAGAAAGTTTGTAAATTTTTTCTACAGAAATTCCTTTTTTTAGTGCTGTAGCAACATAATACAAAATAAAATCATCTGGTTTTAGAAGATGATTCTCAATGTCTTCTTCGTCATAGGTCTTACCATTAAGACGATTTAGAACTAACCCATCATTTCCAATATCTAACATTCTAATAGACTTTTGAAGTGCTTCCTCAAACGTTCTTCCAATTGCCATGACTTCGCCTACAGACTTCATTGTTGGCCCGAGGCTTCGATTAGCAAGTTCAAATTTTTCAAAATCCCAACGGGGGTGTTTACAAACGATGTAATCAAGAGAGGGCTCAAAACATGCTGTAGTAGCTTTTGTGATACTGTTAACAAGCTCAGACAGCGAATACCCAAGTCCAATTTTTGCAGACATGTAAGCAAGAGGATAACCAGTTGCTTTACTTGCAAGAGCTGAGGAGCGGGATAGCCTAGGATTTATTTCAATTGCAGCATATTTGTCTGACTCTGTATCAAGGGCAAATTGTATGTTGCATTCACCTACAATTCCAACATGTTTTGTTGCACGCAATCCAGCAGATCTTAAAAGATGGTATTCACGATTATCGATTGTTTGAGAAGGTGCCACAACTATATTGTCGCCAGTATGAACTCTCATGGATAGAACATTTTCCATATTACAGACAATTACGTTATTTCCTCCATAGTCTAGCATTACTTCGTATTCAATCTGCTTCCAGTTTCCTACATATTCTTCTATGAGAATTTGGCCAACCATACTAGCAGTAAGTCCTCTGTCTACAATTTCGTGGAGTTCTATCTCGTTGTGTGCTACTCCACCGCCTTTACCTCCTAGTGTGTATGCGACTCTAACAATTACTGGATACCCAAGATCCTTTGCTGCTTTTTTTGCGTCATTGAAGGTACTAACCGTATAACTTTTGAGTACAGGAACATCACATTGTTTCATCGAATCCTTAAACTTCTGTCGATCCTCTGTAGCCATTATGCCAGGAATTTGAGTTCCAAGTACCTTGGTTCCATATTTTGCAAATACTCCAAGTTCGTCGAGTCTTACGCCACAGTTCAATGCAGTCTGACCACCAAATCCCAGCATCACGCCATCAGGTCTTTCAGACTCGATAATTGATTCAACGTATTTTGGATTAACTGGTAACAAGTACACTTTATCGGCGAATCTAGTGTCGGTTTGAATTGTTGCGATGTTTGGATTGATTAGAATACTTTTCAGTCCATCTTCGCGAATTGCTTTGAGGCATTGGCTTCCGGAGTAGTCAAATTGACGGTCGTTTTAACGACTCTCGCCGGCTTCTCCGATTTTAATGGCCCCACTACCTAAAACTAGAATCTTTTTTAACGATTCATTTTTTGGCAGGTTTTTCCTCCTCCATTAAGGTTTTCAGCTTTTCAAAAACGAATTTACAATCATAAGGTCCCGGTGATGCTTCAGGATGAAATTGAACTGCGATACATCTTTGTTTTTTATGTATTATCCCTTCAACAGTTTTGTCATCTGCATTAGTAAACCACAAATCAAAATCTGAATCCTTAAGAGTGTCTGGATTTATGCAGTAACCATGATTTTGACTAGTGACATAAACATGATCATCTTCTAAATTGATACAGGGTTTGTTTTGGCCACGATGTCCATACTTTAGTTTGTATGTGTCAGCATTGCCTGCAAGTCCTAGAATTTGTGCGCCAAGACATATGCCAAGTGTCGGAATATTTTTTTCAATAAGTGATTTTGCAGTATCTATAGTATCTTGGCATTTTTGAGGATCGCCTGGACCATTACTAATAACAACACCATTTGGTTTGTAGGATAGAATTTTTTCAATTGACGCATTCCAAGGGACTTTAATAACTTTATAACCGATATTTCGTAAATTTCGTATAATTGCATTTTTTACACCTGTATCAATTACAACTACAGTTTGTTTTTCTTTTCCAAATACTTGGTCCTCTTTTGTTGATACTGCATCCATGAATGTTTCAGAGGCATAATCTTGCGCAGATGATAGTTGTCTTTTTATCTCCTCCTCATCAATTTCCTTAGAAGAGACCACAAGTGCGGCCATCATAACACCGCTGCTTCTCAGTTTTTTTGTTAACTCCCTAGTATCAATTCCAGATATTCCAGGAATATTTTCTTTATTCAACCATTCATCCAGAGTCATCACCATACTCCAGTGACTTGCCACCATTGAAAGATCATGGACAACCAAACCTCGAGCCTGAATTCTGTCAGATTCAAAGAATTTCGGTATGCCGTCAGGGTCCTTTAATGAAGGATCAGGAACTCCATAATTTCCAATAAGAGGATATGTCAAAGTGAGAATTTGACCACTATAGGATGGATCAGTGAGAGTCTCAGTATAACCAACCATTCCCGTATTGAAAACTAGTTCGCCAAAAACTCGAGTAGAATAACCAAACCCCATTCCATTAAGAACTGTGCCATCAGAAAGGATCAGTTTTCCAAACTTGTTTATGTGTTTGGCTTTTTTGGTGTTAATAGTGACCCTCGACAAGTCATCTAGATTAGAAATTTAAGTTTTGTGAAGTGTGATCGCAGGAAAATTTTGATAGTATTTTATCTGAGATTATAGAGCCTTGAACTCTTCGCTCCATTTGTAATAAGCACGGATCATTTCCATTGAAACGCTAGGAGTTCTTTGAGTTTTTATCAGTCTAAAATCTGCCATTGTAAGACTTTTTGGTTGAAGGGGAGCTCTTCCTTCAACTGGTTCCCTATACTCTGGGGAGTCAAATAATTCATGAACTACTTTGAGTTGACCTGCTTGACATACGTCTTTAATGTCACTTGCACTATATCCCTCAAAAAGTTTTGCAAGCTCGTTTGTTTTTACTCGGATATCTTTTTTGAGTGGTGCAGTATACAAATTAAATAAATTCTCTCTTGCTTCCAAAGTAGGGAGTGACACGTAGATTCTCTTTTGGAATCTTCGTAAAAATGGCCAATCAAGACTCCATGGTTTGTTAGTTGCACCAATTACATACAATTTAACATCTTTTCCTTTCCCATTTACGCCATCCATCTCAGAGAGGAATTGATTTTTGGTTCTAATTTCGCCACCAACTTCGCTGTTTCTAGTACCTAAAAGTGAATCAACTTCATCAATAAATAAAATTACAGGTTTTCCTTCTCTTTCATTAAGACTGTGTGCCATTTTGAATAGCTTTGCAACATTTTGTTCTGCCTCACCAAGCCATTTGCTCATCATAGATGCAGCATCCACGTTTACAAAATAACCATCTATTTCACTTGCAGTAGCAGCTGCCAAAATTGTTTTGCCACATCCTGGGGGACCATACAGAAGTAAACCTCTTGGCCAGCCTAATGGGAAAAGGTCTGGTCTTTTCGTTGGATAAACAATAGATTCACGTAATGCACCTTTAGCATCATCTAATCCTATAACTTCTTTCCAGCTAATGTTAGGTTTTTCTTTCATTACCAATTCTTCAAACTTACCATCATCTTGTTCTTGTTCATGCCTCTTCATGGATTCTTTACGCTCTTCAGGACTAGCGTTAGGATCAACTACAGGCTCCACATGAACACCATGAGTAGCTTGTAATGCTATGATTCTTTTTTGATAGGAACTCATTCTTTCGGTGTAAATTTTGTTAAGTTTGTTGGTTGGATAAAGTTGCATCAATTTGACTAAGGAATCTATGGCTTTTTGGTAATTCGCAATTGCCATTCCCCTAGCTCCCTGAGAGTCACATTTGATTGCCTCAGAAGCATATCTGCTTGCGCTGTTCTCTAGTTCCTGTGGTGCTAAACTCAAATTATCTAATCGACTTTCACTTTAGATTTGCTTAGGTATTCTTAGGTGTAAACTGCTGTAGCAGATTTGGTTAAATTATTTGTACTTGTTTTAGGCATGATTTCGGATTCATTTTTTGAACTCATCTTATTTGGAGATACTAAGGAGTAGTCCTCAGATACCTCGCCTTGAATGCTTTTAATTCTAGAAATTGCGCTTTCTGCAGATACTACTAATTCGCTAATTTGGTCATTTAAAATATCCATAGATGCCGTAGAATTATTAATCATCTCCACAAAATCCTTTAACAGAGAATAAACTTCCTTATTGTCTTCATATTTTGTTAAAATATAATCAGCTGCATGAACGAGTTGATTTAAATCCTGTAGTTGTTCGAATGAAAGCTTTTCAATCTTGGATTCCTCTTTTTTATCAAGTTGACCAAGTTTTTTCTCTACTATGTAGGAGAATGTTCGTATTTTCTTTAGATCTTTTTTAATGTTCCATGAATTTAATGAAGTCATTTTATTTTTATCAAGGTTTGCTGTAACCAAATCTTGATTAGTTCGCTACGTGCTTAATTTAGAGCCTACAATCAATTTTGCTTAATCTAAAATGAGGATGCTTCAAGTCGCCAATCGAAATAGCAAACGAGGCATTAGCCTTAAAATACCGATTTGCGGGAGGCGTCGAATGTAGCTGACTTGGTAGCCATCCTTCTACATCAGTTTATGATATTTCTATTTGAGCACCTTGTCACGGTTTAGGTTTTAACCACAGTGACATCAATCCGAAGATACAATTTTGAACTTTTTTGAGTAATTGTATAAAGGAATTTAGCTCTTCGTCTTACCTAAGTATCAATCATTATAGACTATGGTAAAGGAACATAGTATTACTGTTAGTCTTGAGGAATTTGGGCTAAGCAGTTATGAAGCGCGTGCTTATGTTACTATGATTACAAAGGGAACGATTTCTGCAAGTGAAGTTGCATATTATGCTGAGCTTCCCCGGACTAAGGTTTATCCAGTTTTACTAAAACTTGAAAAAAAGAAACTCGCAATCATTTCAAAAAGTAAACCAATCATGTGTACAGCTATTGCGCCAGAAGATGCTTTTGATGAAATTATTCATGAACAAATAGACAAAGTAAATGCCATGAATTCTCTTGTAACTAATCTAAAGAAAGTTAGTGAGGATACTAAAAAGTCTCTAGGCTCTGAGGAGAAAAGATACTTTCACTTAAACGCAAATAATGTTTTAAATCAGATTCGTCAAATGATTGAAGGCTCAAAGACATCAATCCACATAATGGCAGACCCATGGGGACTAAATCTTCTAGCTGAATGCAAAGAACAGATCATAGGAGTACTTAGACGAGAGCTGGATGTTAAAATCATTACTGCGCCTTCTCAGATTGGTTCAGAAGCTTTTCGCATAATCCCAGATGGTGCAAAAATAAGAATTGCGGACATAGGTCAAAATTGTTTTGTGTTTGATAAGACCGAATTACTAATTATTGATAGCGAGAATGGCAAAGGCGCATTATTTTCCTCAACTGAGGTATTGGGCAATAATCAATCTTCTATGTTTATGCATGTGTGGAAACATGCATTAAAAACTGAAAGTATTTCTGATATGACTAAAAATGATGCTCAAGAAGTTTACCGCATAATTAACTTGATTGAGAATAATGGTCTTGGGCATATTCTAAGTTCAGTAATGGTTTCAAAAAATTATGAGGTAGATTTGCTCATGCTTCTTGAAAAAAATGGAATCAATATCAAATCTAAAAGTTTAGAAGACATAATTGAATTGATAGATTCTGCATTACAAATTACATGTTCAGGTCATGCAAATTTTAATCCTAACAGTAAAAACATAACAATAGAATCCAAAATTAATAGTGGTCATTCATTACCTTGGGCATCAATCCTGGACGGATATTTGCATAAACAGGGATACAAGACTAGAATGGTTTTACAAAATAATCCCCAAAAGGGTGAAAAAGTCTACATTAAGATTAATCCCAGATAGACAAAAACTAAAAACTAGACAATCATGATATAGTTTTATGATTGATGAAAAACTCAAATCACTAAACATTACACTTCCTACCCCCCCTAAACCTGCAGGAGCATACATTTCAGTTGTTGTTTCAGATCAAACTGTGTATGTATCTGGTCAAATTCCAATAGAAGATGGAAAAGTAGTATACAAAGGAAAGGTCCCTACAGAACAATCTTTAGAACAAGCCCAAATGGCAGCGAAATTATGCATCATCAATGTACTAGCCCAATTAAAATCAGAACTTGGAAGTCTTGATAGGATTTCAAAAATTATAAGAGTATCAGGGTTTGTAAATTCTTCTCCAGATTTTACAGATCAACCTAAAGTGATCAATGCAGCATCCAATTTGTTATTTGAGATATTTGGTCAAAAAGGCCAACATTCAAGAATTGCAGTTGGAGTCGCCAGTCTCCCATTGGGGGCTACTGTTGAAATAGATATGATAGTAGGAATCAATTAGCTGCTTATTAGCAGTTTTGTACACAAATTATTCCAATGTCGTTTGAGGATTGTTCTTTGGTTGGCAATATGCCAATTCTATATCTCGATTTTTCATCATATGAGATATCAAATTGGGTGGTTCTTGTAATTGGAACATTTGGTTTAAGATTATCATTGTAAAGATCTTCTTCACTAAATTTTCCATAAACTGCGCTGTATTTTTTATCACTTTCATCTAGAAGATAAAATTGTCCACCACTTAGGAGTGTAGTTTCAGAACCAATATTTTCAGCACTTATTTTAATTTGAAAAAAAACATTTTCTGGTTTAATGTCCTCATCTCCTTTATGTTCCCCAATATGCTCAACAGTATACACTACTGGACCAACTTGAACTGGTTGACCTGCTTGTACTGTGATAAAATTTGGTTGATATTCTGCATACATGTAAGTTCCAAAAACAATTGAAGATATAATACCTGCAATAATTATTCCAATCATAGCATAGCTTGTCATTTTATACACACCGGCATGGAAACCAGTTGATTGATCTGTAATTAAATCAAGTGACAGATTCTAAATTATTAGCTTTTTCTCAGTATAAACTGCATTATGCTTTCTTTAGAGTATTCAATACCGTGTTCTTCTTCAGTATGTTTACCAAAATCAGTAATTATTTTAGATATGTCATTTCCTTCAACGGAAAAATTACACTCAAAACCATAGTCTTTACACTGAAGTTTTACCATATTTGACAAATCTAATGTGGGTTTAATAATAATGTGCCTAAATTGCAAGTTTGATATTATGAAATTTTTGCATTAAACTCTTTTAGAAATTGTTTGATCTTGGACTTTGGAATAACAGCACCACATGCTCGATCATGACCTCCTCCGGATCCCCCAAGTTTAGTGGCTAGCGGATTAACAATGCGTCCAAGATGAATTTTACATGCTTTTGAGCCTCTTACTGAGACGGCGTATATCCCATGGTCAACACGTTCTTTGTAGGCTACGCCAACATCTTTTCCCGAAAGACCCAATACAAAATTTACTGCACCACTAGCCCCAGCATCTAGAACCTCCATGTAAGCTAAATTCTTCATCATTTTCATTGATTTTTTTACTTTACCTACCATAGAAGCAAGCTTTTCGACTTGAATTTGAGCAAATTCAAAGGTGTTTGGAATTTCATGGGGGTATTTTGATTCAGATATCTCTTCGACAAGATATAAGAGATAATCAGGATCCTTTTGATGTCCTACGATATTAAACGTCAGAACTGTGGCATTAATTAAAGCAAATTGTCTGTCGTAAATTTGTAAAAGTTTGGCACCTAGTGGCCTATCTTCCATGTAATCTGTAATAGCAGCACATGCTGCAACAAATGATGCGTGCTCGGATAGTTTTGATTTATATGCAGTATAAACTTGAACGGTGGTACATTCGTTAATGTCATGAATTAGTTTCACTTTGAGTTTTTCAAGTTGTTTTATAATTTTGGCATCCAAGTCATGATGATCGATATATGTTATTGAGACTTTATTTTTTCTCAGTTCGCTTAGAACTTGTACAAATTCATCTTGGTTTTTATTACTTAAACCAAGATCACAAATAAACAGTTGTTTTATTTTTTCATCATTTTTTATCTTCGCTAAGGCATCCATCAAACCTGGATAGTCTTCAAGAATGGTATCACCTCCAAAAGCCTCCCTGATTAATGCAGCAGAGCTTATTCCATCGGCATCTTCTTTATGCGATAAGCAAACAACTTTAGTTCGTTGTGTTTTGACTTTAGGTTTTTTAGATGTCATACGGTCGAATCATTTACTGGCCCTCATTTAAACCAAGAAATTTCATTTTCATTTATTTTTACGAGTAGTGTGGGTGGTAGAAGGTGCAGTTTCTTTTTTATGTTCTTTGTGGGTCGCATATGCATCATAAAACGTATTTGAGTGAAGTTGAGTTTCAATGTCTAATTCCTGCAGTTTCTTGAGGGTTTTCCCTGAAGCCTTAAGAATTGTATCATCTACACTCTTGATATATTCACGTTCAACTTCGGACATTAATTATTAATTAAAAATTACTCTATATGACAAAGAGTTGATAGATTAGACTAATTACTAAATTGAAAAAACAAGGAGAAGAGTCTAGATATAAATGAAAATTAAAGAGTTAAAAAGACTTTTTAGGAATTAATTATATGGATACCAAAAATATTGGCCTACGAGACATTCCTGTTGCAGATACACGAATTTCCAACATTGATGGGGAAAGAGGAAAACTGATTTACCGTGGCTATGACATTTTAGACCTTACAAAAAAATCCAATTTTGAGGAGGTTTGTTATCTTTTACTTCACGATGATCTTCCTTCCAAATATGAATACGAGGATTTTGTTTCTAAATTAAAGGGGGCTCGATTGATTCCAAAACAAATGCAGATCAACATGGGAAATTGGCGAAAGGACGCAGATCCCATGGATATGTTACAGGCGTTTGTAGCTGCTCTTGCAGGTTATTATGATGAAGAGTTTTCAGATAAAGAATCAAGTTATGAAAGAGCCGCGAGTCTTATTGCTAAGATTCCAACGATCGTAGCTAGTTGGCAGAGGGTTAGAAATGGAAAAGCGATAGTAGATCCTAACCCTAACCTTAGTCATGCAGCTAATTTCCTTTACATGTTAAATGATGAAGTACCCGATGCTGAAATAGAAAAAATTTTTGATATTTGTTTGATTTTACATGCAGATCATACATTTAATGCATCAACATTTGCTGCAAGGCAGGTTGCATCAACACGAGCTCATATGTATTCAGCAGTAAGTGCGGCAATAGGTGCCCTTAGTGGAGAGCTCCATGGAGGTGCAAATTATGAGGTAATGAGGATGTTGCTTGATATTAAAACAGAAGACAGAGTGGAATCTTGGATTAAAGAAAAAATGGACAAAGGAGAAAAAATAATGGGAATGGGGCATGCAGTATACAAAACTTATGACCCAAGAGCACTTGTTCTAAAAGAACTATCAAAAAAACTAGCAGAAAAAACTAACGAACCTTGGTTTAACATTACACAAAAAGTAGAACAGATAACAGTTGAGGAGATGAAAAAAAGAAAAGGCGTGGACATTTATCCAAACGTTGACCTCTATAGCGCTTCAGTATATTATATGCTAAAGATTCCAATGGATCTTAATACACCAATTTTTGCAATATCAAGGGTTGCGGGATGGGCAGCACATATAATCGAAGAAAAATTTGCAGAAGCTGCACCAAAGCCTGCATTGTATAGACCACAAGCAGTCTATGTTGGAAAATATTGTGGACCTCAAGGTTGTGAGTATATGCCTCTTGATTTAAGATCTGAAACAAAACAAACTAACTAATTTCTAGAATTTAGCCACTGTTTAGCTTTGGAGTTCACATCATGTTTGTATAACACTTCAAAAACCATATCGTAAAACGAAACACCTTTCTTTTGTGCTTGTTCATCTAACCATTTGATACCATCAGCAAGTTCTGGATCATATTCAGAAAATTCGACTAGATCATCAACCATCTTAGTGAAGAAGGAGTGTGATTCAAGCATTATTGGATGCTTTCAATTTAAGATCATAAGTTGAGAATTCAAAATATATAGACAATTGACGCCTTTTTGGTTGACATATGGAACACAATTTATTTTCTGATGGAAATCAAAAAAGAATTTCATGGATTATTCAGTCAGGAGAATCTACAGATGAACAAGAAAGAGATCATGCAGATAGATACATGGATAAAGTGACAGATGAACAATCAAAGTATATCACATTACATGTTGGAATATTCTGGGGGATTGGTAGATTCATAATAAAAAATGAAGATATAGTAAATGTTATGCTTGATTCAAAATCAATGTATGATCATCTAAAAGGCAATACTGAGACGTCTGATATATTTATTGAAAATAGAACTTGGTTCCTCAATCAATTAATTGAGCAACGAAAACTAGACATTAGATATCATCTAATAGATCCAAAAGAAAATTTGGCGTCTAAATTACTTTAGGTCAGGTAAGAATCAGACCAATGTCCATTAGATTTGTGTGAGTATAACCTGTTTTTATTAATCCGCCGTACTTTTTAAAAAAAGAGTTAGAATCATTTGCAGTCAAATATGATTTTATTTCTTTTTGATGAATTAGAATATTTTTTGTAATAGCTCCTGCATACTTTGTGTTACCATCAATTCCATCAGTTCCTAATGATGCAATAATTACATTCTGTTTAGTTTTTTGAATTTTTTCTAAGATACGTAACACCAGCTCTTGATTTCTTCCCCCTTTACCGCTTCCTTTTACTTTTACTGTAGTTTCTCCACCAAAAATAATACAGGAATTTTTTTTATTTGGAATAAGTGAAACAAGTTTGGATGTTGCTTTTGCAATGTCTCCAGAAATACTGATTGTTTTAAAAGATACTCCTAATTGTTTTGATTTTTGCTGCATTGCTTGAAGACAGTCACTGTTTGTTAAGACAATATGATGAGGTATTTTTGATTTTTTTGGAGTTTCTGGGATTTTATCTGATACACCTAGTCTTAATCGCTGTATTACAGAGGCAGGGATGTTTTCTAATCGATATTTTTTTAAAATTTTTAATGCATCGGAAAATTTTGTTTTATCAAAATATGTTGTACCTGAAGCAATTGAGGAGAGATCGTCGCCGATAACATCTGATATTACTAGAGAAACTGCATCACATTGTATCCCTTCAATTAACCTACCTCCCTTAATTTTGGATAAATGTTTGCGAACACAATTGAGTTCTTGAATGGTAGCGCCTGATACAAGTAGTTCTTTTGTAACCCTGACTTTATCATTGAGAGTTATTCCATCAGGTAATGCCAATAATGCAGATGAGCCACCAGATACTAGAAAAATTACAAGTTCGTCCTTGTTTCTTTGCTGTAAAAATTTTAGAATACTTCTTGCTGCACGAACACTGGTTTTATCTGGCGTAGGATGACCTGCTTGAAAGATTTGAAATCTATGATTTTTAATTTCAGGCATTAGGCCTTTTGGAATAACGACTATACCTTTTTTGATATTTATAATTGCGCTAACGGCGTTGGCCATTGAATCTGCTGCCTTTCCAAATGCCACCAAGTAGATTGAATCGTAATTTTTTAGATTGATTGTTTTTTGGCCACATCGTATTTGTTTTGAATTAATAATTTTTTGTAATTGTTTTTGAGGCATTGCAAATTCAAGTCCAGCTGTCAGTATTTTGAGGGCATTAATTTTTCCTCGATCTTTAGCTAAATCCAAATAATTCTGAATAATCATTTTCAATTTCTATGAAAGATTTGTAAGATATAATAATACTCTAAGTTTCAAATTCTATATGCATACAGTAAGAATTCCAAAAGTTATCAATTTTGGAAAAAATGCACTTTCTGAAACTGAATATCCAAAAAATGCTCTAGTTGTAACTACCGCACCGCCAGATCTTTCTGGAAAATGGCTTGATAAAATGGGTATACAGGATTACATGATATTTGACAAAGTTACACCAGAACCATCAATAGATGACGTAAAGTCATTAATTTCCGACTTTAAAAACAAAAAACCATCTGCACTAATTGGTTTGGGAGGAGGAAGCTCAATGGATGTTGTAAAGTATGCAGCACAGGATTTTGGTGTAGAAAAAATTCTTATTCCAACCACATTTGGCACGGGAGCAGAAATGACTACCTATTGTGTGCTAAAGTTTGATGGAAAAAAGAAATTATTGCACGAAAATCGATTCTTAGCTGATATGGCAGTAGTTGACTCGTATTTTATGGATGGCACCCCTAAACAAATAATCAATAACTCTGTTTGTGATGCTTGTGCACAAGCTACAGAAGGATATGATAGTAAACTTGGAAATGATTTGACAAGAACTTTGTGCAAACAAGCATTTGATGTGCTATATGACGCAATAATGAATGACAAGCCTGAAAACTATCCATACGGCTCTATGCTATCGGGCATGGGCTTTGGAAACTGTTCTACAACACTTGGCCATGCATTGTCATATGTATTTTCAAATGAGGGAGTTCCACATGGTTATTCTCTTTCATCATGCACAACAATTGCACACAAATTCAATAAATCAATTTTCTATGGAAGATTCAAAGAGGCCATGGAAAAGCTTGGATTTGAAAAGCTTAAACTAAAAGCAGATGTTTCTGAAGCTGCCGATACGGTAATGACTGACAAAGGGCATCTTGATCCAAATCCCATACCAATCAAAAAAGAAGACGTGATAAAATGCCTAGAAGATATCAAGGCTGGCAATTTATAAAAAGATTCTAAAATTTTTTACTTTTTTTAGCCTATTTTGAAAATATACGAATTTCATCAAATGATCTAAACTTAATTAGCTTAGATCTATACCATATTGTCATAAAGGATTCAAGTTGGGCAGAATAAAGTTTGGAATTCAAAATGGTCTAAATGTGGCACGAGCAGGATACACTGAGGATCAAATCATAACTGCATGTATTTTGGCAGATAAGACTGGATACGATTCAGTTTGGTATATGGACCACACAAATGTTCCTCAATGGAAAAAAGCAATTGTTTTGGATCCTTGGGTTATGTTGTCTGCTATTGCCGCAGTTACTCATAAAGTTGAATTAGGAACATGTGTCACTGATGCAATTAGACGTCATCCATCAAATATTGCTCTAGCAGCAATTACGCTAGATAGAGTCTCAAATGGTAGAGCATGTTTAGGGATAGGCGCAGGTGAGGCACAAAACCTAAAAGAATTTTGCATTCCGTTTGAAAATCCAGTTTCTAAATGGGAAGAGCAAATTCAAGTGATTAAAAAATTGTATAGTTCAAGTCCTGATCATACAGTAGATTATGAAGGCAAGTATTACAAACTAGAAGGTGCATGTCTCCAAGCACCGCCAATTAGAAAACCGCACCCCCCAACATACATGGCATCTGGTGGTACACGTACTTTGATGCTTACAGGAAAATATGGAGACGGTTGGCTTCCAATAGGATATACTCCAGAATTATTTGAAGATCATGCATCACAGATTAAAAAATCAATGGAGGAAAATGGAAGAACAGACGTTGAAATTGATAATTTCCAATTTGCATTAGATATTGATGTATACTTTTCTGAAGATGCAGAAGCGTCTTGGGCTAAAATGAAGGAAGCAGTCAAAGTAAGCTTGTTTAAACCAGAAGTATTGAGAGTTCATGGTCTCAAAGAGATTGAAGGTTTTGATTTTAGAAAATACTTTACAGAGTATTCAATGTCAAACCAGGATTGGATAGTTAAGATGCGAGAAGCTGCAACGAAAATTCCTGAAGCAGTTGCACGCTCTTCAACTGCAGTTGGCACACCTGAGGACGTAATTCCAACATTTGAGAGATTCGTAAAGGCTGGTGTAAATCATTTTGTAATTAGATTCTGGGGCAAAAACTACTTTGGCAGTATAGATAAATTTGCATCAGATGTAATGCCACACCTCAAACAAAAAGACGAAACTTCGGCAACCTTCTTAGGCGGCCTGTAAATACAAAATAACGTCTAACTATGCAACTTTTAGGACGACTAGAGATTAAATCAAAAGAAAAAATCAAAGAGTTTCTTGATAAAGAACACATTGGCAGAATAGCAACCATTGATCAAAATGGCTATCCTCAAATAATCCCAATGAATTTTGTATTTCTTAATGATGTAATCTACATGCATTCTCACACAAAGGGTGAAAAATTAGAAAATGTCACTCGTAATGACAAGGTCGGGTTTGAGGTAGATAGGGAGCTTGAATTTTTGCCATCATATTTTGAGGATCCAAAAGATGCATCCCTTGCAGATACTTTGTACATTTCTGTAGTAATCAAAGGAAAAGGAAAGATTGTAAATGATAGGCAAGAAAAAACCAATGCTCTTAATGGTCTCATGAAAAAGTATCAGCCTGAAGGCAGATACGAGCCAATTTCTCCAGAAATGCCGGTTTTAGATGAGGTAGCCATAATCAAAGTCATGCCTGATTTGATGCGTGGAAAATATAAGATTGGCCAGAATTTGCAAACAGGTGCAAGAAAAGAGCTTGCAGAAAAAATTCTTGAAAGAAATTCATCTTCTGCTAAAGAGACTCTAAAAATCATGGGGTTTACAATTACAAAGAAAGGTCTTGAAATGACTGATGAGCCTGTCTGGTAAATTGCCAGTGCTTAATTCAGTTTGTTTGAACAAAATTGTTGATTCATCACTGTCTAAAATAGCATAAAAAGGCTATTGAATAGTCATTCTTGCCGTATCATTTTTGAAATGAGAGTGATTGTAAGATGTTACCCATCATTTGTAAAATAAAACCGATTGTTATTATGCTTAATGCGATAACTGCAGTTTTTCTGTCTAAAATTCTTTCGTTGAGGATTCTTAAACGTAGTTGATATACAATAGCTTCTAGTTTAACAAATGCAGGCCATGTTGGAAATGCAGTATCAGATGTGACGCCTCTTTGGTTTTTTACTTTTTCATATTCTTCAGTAGCATCCTTAGCTTGTTTTTCTAGAGTTTTTTTATTTCCTAAATTGATTCGTAATAATGGGCTTGCAAGCATCCACACGCCAAATATGTCCATCCCAAGACCTATCAACATCACATAAATCCATTCATTCAATCTATAATTTCATCATGATCTTTGATAAAACCGTTTTTCATCTTACCATAGACTAATTAAATCACAATTTTTTAGCTTTATGTGATGTTTAATTACAAAATTTTAATGCGGATTTTGCACCTAAACCTCTAAATTTAATGTGGATTTTTGGTTTACCATTAGTGTTTAATCAATATCCGTTAGCTATAAGTTTAGTTTTTGACGATTAAATGAGTGCAACAAGTACAAGGTTTTAAGCTAGAATCAGAATACTCTCCAACTGGTGACCAGCCAGAAGCTATAGAGCAGTTAGTTAACGGAGTAAAGAAAAATAAAATCCAAACACTTCTAGGAGTAACTGGAAGCGGTAAAACCTTTACCGTTGCAAATGTAATTCAGCAAACAGGCAAAAACACACTTGTTATATCGCATAACAAAACTCTTGCAGCTCAGCTATATTCTGAACTAAAGCAATTTTTCCCAAAAAATAATATCGGATATTTTGTGTCATATTATGACTATTATCAGCCAGAAAGCTATCTTCCCCAGACAGATACATACATCGAAAAAGATACTCAAATAAATGAAAAAATTGAAAAATTGAGGCTAGAAGCAACTGCAATGCTTCTATCTGGAGAGCCTACAATTATTGTAGCAACAGTGTCTTGCATTTACTCGCTTGGCAATCCCAGAGACTGGGAGGATATGTCAATTACTATATCAGATAAAGATGAAATTAATCGTTCAGCAATTATTAAAAAACTACTCAATGCAAGATATGAGCGAAATGATGTAGAACTTGTTCCAGGAAACTTTCGCGTCAAAGGGGACACTCTAGATATAATTCCAGCTTATTCAGAAGATGTAGTTAGAATTTCATTGTTTGGGAATGAAGTTGAAAAGATTACTTTGCTAGACCATGTGTCACTCAAAGAAAAACGAAGAGTGTCGTCAATCAAAATTTTTCCTGCAAAACATTATCTTATTGCAAAAGATGTTAGAGAAAGGGCAGTCAAGTCAATTAAGACAGAACTGAAACAAAGATTGCCAGAACTCCAGGAGCTAGAGCGACAAAGACTAGAGATGAGAACAAAATACGATCTGGAGATGATAGAAGAGTTGGGATATTGTTCAGGAATTGAAAACTATTCACGGCACTTTGATGGCAGAAAACCTGGAGAACAGGCATTTTGCCTTCTTGACTTTTTTGGAGATGATTATCTGCTTGTAATTGATGAATCACATGTTACTTTACCTCAATTACATGGAATGTACAAGGGGGATCATTCAAGGAAAAATGAGCTTGTTACTTACGGCTTTAGGCTCCCAAGTGCTTTTGATAATCGTCCACTAAAATTTGAAGAATTTGAAAAATATATCAAAAACACAATCTTTGCATCTGCCACGCCGTCTGATTATGAAAGAAAAAAATCATTTCAGATTGTTGAACAAGTAGTTAGGCCAACTGGACTGATAGACCCTATCGTTGAAGTCAGAACTACCAAAAATCAGATGGATGACCTAATTGAAGAAATCAAAAAACGAGCAAAAAAAGAGCAGAGGGTTTTGGTCACTACTCTAACAAAAAGGATGGCAGAAGACTTGGCAGAGTATCTTTCAAAAAAGGATGTCAAGGTCAGATACATGCACTCTGAAATTGAAGGCTTGCAGAGAACAGAGCTTATTCGGCAGTTAAGACTAGGGGAGTTTGATGTACTTGTAGGAATCAATCTCTTACGAGAAGGCCTTGATATTCCAGAAGTATCCCTTGTTGCAATACTTGATGCAGACAAGGAAGGATTTTTGCGAAATAATACAAGTTTGATTCAAACGTTTGGCAGGGCTGCAAGAAACATTGATGGGTCAGTAATCATGTATGCAGATTCTGTTACCAAATCGATGAAATCTGCAATGTCTGAAACCGAACGCCGTAGAGCAAAACAGATAGAATATAACAAGAAATTAGGCATTACACCAAAAACAATCATAAAGTCCATTCCTGTTCAAGAAGCTACACTAGATGACATTAAACACAAATCAACTAGTGATTTGACACGAGACGCAATTGATATTGAAGCCTCTATGAAAAAATATGCAGAGGATCTTGACTTTGAGCGAGCTATAGAGTGTCGAGAACGATTAAAAAGAATTCAAAAGGAGATTGAAAAGAAAAATGACAAATAATACGTTAAAGATTAGGGGAGCGCGACATCATAATTTAAAAAATATTGATGTGGATATTCCAAAAAATAATCTTGTAGTAATATCGGGATTATCAGGGTCTGGAAAATCAACACTTGCGTTTGATACGATTTATGCTGAAGGCCAGCGTAGGTATGTAGAGTCACTTTCAGCTTATGCAAGACAGTTTCTTGAGATGATGGATAAACCTGATGTTGATTCAATTGAAGGACTCTCACCTGCCATCTCAATTCAGCAAAAAACAACTAACAAAAACCCACGCTCAACTGTAGGTACTACAACTGAAATCTACGATTATCTTAGATTGTTATATGCACGAATAGGCATCCCACACTGCCCAAACTGTAGTAGAAAAATCTCAAACCAATCAGTAGAAACCATATGTGATTCTGTTCTAAAAGACTTTGATGGCAAAAAAATACTGGTTTTGGCGCCTATCATTCAGCGAAAAAAAGGAACTTATGAGAAGCTATTTGAGCAGATAAAAAAAGACGGCTATTCTCGAATTCGTCTAGATGGTGAAGTCATTTCCCTTGATGAAGAGATTCCACTTCGGGATAAACAAAAATGGCATTGGGTAGAAATTGTAGTAGACAGAATCACTGCATCAAAAACAGAAAAAAGCAGACTCTTTGAGGCAATTCAAAACGCAATCAAGGCTTCTAAAGGGGAAGTAATGATTGCATCAGAAAAGGAAAATAAAATATTTTCACAAAATAATGCTTGTCCACATTGTGGTGTGACAATTGGGGAGCTAGAACCACGTACTTTTTCATTTAATTCACCTTTTGGATCATGTAAGGCCTGCAATGGACTTGGGGTTAAAATGGAGTTTGAGCCAGATCTAGTAATTCCTGATAAAACAAAATCTCTTTTAGATGGAGCAATTGTTCCCTGGAGTGGCAGAGCATCATCATTTCGTCGTCAAGAACTCAGAGCAGTTGGGAAAAAATTTGGATTTGATTTGATGACTCCAATTAATAAGCTACAACCAAAACAACTGGAGGCGATTTTGTATGGCACTGATAAAAAGATCAATTACAAATATGAATCAAAATCGAGTGATTCCTATTGGGAGTATTCTGATAGTTTTGAAGGAGTACTTGCAAATTTACATCGTATCTTTATGGAAACAGAATCAGAGTCAAAACGAGAATGGCTTAAACAATTCATGCTAGATACACCGTGTAATTCATGTCATGGAAAGAAGCTAAAACCAGAAGCCTTGGCTGTAAAAGTAAACGATAGAGGGATAATGGATGTGTGTGATTTATCAATTGATAATTGTTATGACTTTTTCCAAAATCTCAAGCTGACTGAAACTGAAGCTTACATTGCACGTGATGTGTTAAAAGAGATCAAAGAACGCTTGGAATTTCTAAAAAATGTTGGCTTGACATATCTTACGCTAAATAGATCAAGTGCAACTCTTTCTGGTGGAGAGTCACAAAGAATAAGACTTGCAACTCAGATTGGCTCAAACCTGACAGGTGTTTTGTATGTTTTAGATGAACCAACAATTGGCTTACACCAAAGGGATAATGCGCGATTAATAAAAACGCTAACAAAGCTGCGAGATCTGGGAAATACAGTCATTGTAGTAGAGCATGACGAAGAAGTTATACGAAATTCGGATTGGATGCTTGATCTAGGACCTGGTGCAGGAGTAAATGGAGGAAATGTGGTATTTGAAGGAACAGTGGATCAGATCCTCAATGGTCACAAATCAATTACAGGAGATTATCTTAAGGATAAATCTCTAATTAAGCTTAAAGACAGAAAACGAGAAGACAAAGGCAAACTAATTCTCAAAGGGGCAAAAGAAAATAATCTTAAAAATATAACTGCAGAATTTCCTTTAGGAAAATTTATTGCAGTAACTGGAGTTTCAGGCTCTGGAAAATCAACATTGGTTAATGAGACACTGCTAAAAGCACTTGAATCTAATTTTTACAAAACTACTAAACGCACTGGAGAATATAAAGAACTAATCGGATTAGACAAAATAGACAATGTAATAGCAATTGATCAGGCACCTATTGGAAGGACACCAAGATCAAATCCAGCTACTTACATTGGAGCATTTACAGCAATTCGTGATCTTTATTCAAATACAGAGATGTCAAAAGAGCGAGGATATGCTCCAGGTCAGTTTTCATTTAATGTTCCAGATGGAAGATGCTTTGCCTGTGAAGGAGATGGGGTAAAACAAATAGAGATGCAATTTCTCTCAGATGTTTTTGTAAAGTGTGATGAGTGTAAAGGAAAACGCTACAACTCTGAAACATTATCAATTCATTACAAGGGCAAAAACATTGCAGAAATACTTGACATGACAGTATTTGAGGCGCTAAAGTTTTTTGAAAATATTCCTGCAATTAAACGAAAACTTCAAACAATTTATGATGTAGGTTTAGGATACATTAAGCTAGGTCAGTCATCACCTACCTTATCAGGTGGAGAAGCGCAACGCGTAAAGCTTGCTTCTGAGCTATCAAAAAGAACTACAGGAAACACACTTTACATCTTAGATGAGCCAACAACTGGACTTCATTTTGCTGACGTACAAAAACTGCTTGATGTTTTGAATCGCCTAGTTAATCTTGGCAATACAGTAATTGTAATTGAACACAATATGGATGTCATAAAAAATTCGGATTGGATAATTGATCTTGGTCCAGAAGGAGGCAATCAGGGAGGTCAGATTATGGCTACAGGCACACCCATACAGATAGCAGAAACGAGTACCCATACAGGAAAATTCCTTAAAAAATTCATGCAAAGATGACCTTTGATATTTCCAGCATAAACATCCCAAAACATCCAGGAATATACTTGATGAAAGATGCAAACGATAACATAATCTACATTGGAAAAGCAAAGAATCTAAAAAATCGTGTAAAGTCATATTTTTTACAAAATCAAAACTACAAAACACAAAAACTAGTTGAAAAAATTTGTGACATTGAATTTGTTCTAACTGATAATGAAGGAGAAGCCTATATTCTAGAATCAAACATGATTAAAAGATATAGACCAACCTACAACATAGAGCTTAAAGATCAGCAACGTTACACATATCTGCGTTTAACAGATGAAAAATATCCTAGACTTTTAGTTGCAAGACGAATGAGATCTGGAAAATTTTTAGGATCAGGCAAGGTCTTTGGTCCATTTACTTCAGGGAGCTCAAAGCTATTAACAATTGGAACCCTTCGTAAAGCATTCAAGATTAGAATTTGTAAAACACTTCCAAAAAAGGCATGTCTTGAATATCATTTGGGAAATTGTGAGGCACCTTGTGAGTTCAAAGATGCTCAAAAAAAATATTCTAATCATGTATCTGATTTAGAATTAATTTTAAAGGGCAAAAAGCAGATGCAAGAGTTTGCACAAAAATTACAAAACGATATGAAACAAGCTTCCGATTCACTTGATTTTGAACGTGCAAAGGAAATTAGGGATACATTACACAGGCTAGGAAGTCTTCAAACTAAACAAAAAATGGAATATGTAGAAACTGCACCAGATGAAGATTATTTTGGAATTAAGATAGAAGAACATACTGCACTTGTAATGTCACTTAGACAAACTCACGGAGTTATTCGAGATAGCAACCGATTCTCGTTTGATCTTATAGCCGACAACACCTTTGGGAATTTTCTTTATCAATATTACACAACTAGTCCAATTCCAAAAAATATTATTGTAAGTAACATGCCTGAAAACAAGGAATTTTTAGAAAACGTACTTTCTGAAAAAGCTGGATTTGAAGTAAAGATTCTCGTTCCAAAAAAAGGAAAACGAAAAGAGATGATTAGCCTAGTAATGAAAAATATCAATCTAATTCAAGCCAAAGGAATTGAGCCTGGAATTTATGAACTTCAAGAACGCTTAGAGCTTGAAAATGCTCCAAAAATTATAGAATGTTTTGATATCTCAAATCATGGTGCACAGTATGCAGTAGGATCAATGTCCAGGTTTGTTGATGGAAAACCAGACAAATCGGGGTATAGAAAATTTAAAATTAAAACAGTTTCTGGTAGGGATGATTATGCTATGATTGCTGAAATTGTAAAGAGAAGATATTATAGATTGTTAGAAGAAAACTTGGAGCTGCCCAATCTAGTTTTAATTGATGGAGGAAAAGGGCAGCTAAAAGCTGCAGAAAGATCATTGCAAAGCATAAGTGTTAAAGTTCATTGTGTATCGTTAGCAAAACAAAACGAAGAAGTATTTGTACCCAAAAGAAAAAATCCTATAATTATTCCACGAAGTAGCTCGGCATTAAAAATTTTACAACATGCTAGAGATGAGGCTCATCGATTCGGAGTTACATATAATCGGAATCTTAGAAAATTGAATTAATTCTAAAATAATTTAAAAAGCAATTTTTCCAGATTTACCCAAGCATTATGATTATTTTGGGCTAGTTTGAGTGCAATGTAATAGTTAGGCATTATATTTCCTTTTTGGATCGGAGATATATGATACTTTAACGTATATTGTTAGAGAACTATGAGATCGCTTAGAGAATGCATACATTGTGGTAGAGAATTTGAGAACATGCGAAGTGATTTTTGTTCTGATGCTTGTGCACACGACGCATCAAATTAGACAAATCTGAAAACAATCGAGAAAATCTGATGTCATTTAAAGATAATTAATACTTTTTACCAGATCTTGCCCTTTACAAAATAATCTAGCCAAAGCGATCAAACATCATTGGTTAAAGAAGATTTTTTTTGGAATGTTTTGATCGCACTGATGATTTCTACGTGAACGTTATAAGAAAAATCTCAATATTAGCAATTACGCAAGCAAATACTGAAATCAACCCATTGATAAAGGAAAGCAACAGCGGTCCACTGAAACGTTCTTGGTTGGAACAAAGAATGTATGTAAATCAATTAAAGATAGAACACGACGAAAAAAATGAATTAGATTCTATTAGACATATTGATTCTCTCAGTTCTCAACTATCTTCAATATTGGGGCTCGAGGAAATGGAGGCACATGTTTACCTAAACCTTTTACGAATAGGTCCAATTTCAGCTAGTGCACTTGCAAAAGAAATTGATGTTGAACGCACCAAAACATATAGGACAATTGAAAAGCTTCTAAATCAAAACATAGTATCAACAACTTTTTCAAAGCCAAAACTTTGTGTAGCAACTAAACCAGAAGAGGTTCTAAAGATGATTTTACAGAGAAAAGAAGACGATTTAAAATTACTTAAAGATACAAGAGAAGATGTTGTCAAAAAAATCAAGGAAATGATTCCTAGTAATCGTTTAAACATCATGCCTACATTTCATATTGTTCAGGGTAGAACAAACATTTATTCTAACATTGGTAAGTTAATAGAAAATTCTACTGATGATGTCTATATCGTTACCACACTTAAAGACATTTCCAGAATGTATCATACAAGTATCCCCGAAAAAATTAAGATTTGTGAAAAAAATTGTGGGCGAGTTTTACTTTTAACTGAGTTAAATGATGAGAATTTATTACCATTTGTAAAACGTTTTGGTGCAACTGAGACAAGAGTAGGTAAAGTTCGCTCCAAAGGAAGAATGATAGTTGGAAAAAATAACCAGATGATTATGTCAGATGAGACAGTAAAGGACAATGAAAATTCTGGTATGGAATCAGACTTTGCATTCTCAACTAATTCTAATGAAATGGTAAACAATATCCATACACTTTGTAACCTTTTGTGGAAGAATTCAAAACCATTAGCAATGAGTGTAAATAATAAGAAATTAAATTAGCCGAAGTCAAAAACTGACAAATTTATTTGTGATAAAACAACCAAGAACTACGGCAGAGATTTATTCTGTCCGCGTTCTTTGGTAGAATGAATTCTAAATTAATTTTATGATTGTGGATAATAGACAATTGTGTGTGCAATTGAGACATCTTAACAATTAATTAAAAATCAGTATTTCCTAGATGTGAATTTTTTTGAGAATAGGGTGAAAAAAGGCCCTACTCTCCTGACTTATCCTCAAAGAACATAGGAGCGTCTGGTTTGAAACGTGTGGATTAGTTCCTGACATAATATACAATTATTATGATTAAGTCTGTGTATGATCACTTTGATCAAACATCTAATAAAACAAATTTCCAGATATCGAAGTAGTTTTAAAGTTCAACTAAGTGATTTGGGTAGTACAATGTTCGCACCTAACACCCCTTTTTGGCCTATCAGTTTTAAAGTCAAGTGGGATATCTTTGCCTCTTTTACACATTGGGCATACCATTAACATTATTTTTTAAACATCAAAAAATCATTTATTAATTTTAGCTAGCTTTTTCTGTTAAAAATGTAAATTTATTAGCTTAGTGAATTTATGGCGGCATCAAACACAATTGATGGTTGTGGGCCAGCAATTTTTTTAATATCACCCTCTGGTCCAACTATGAAGAAATACGGGGTTCCTACTACACCAAGTGAAGCGCCAACCTCGGTGTTATGAGATACTCTGTCAGCATATATTCCAGAATCTAAACATTGGTTAAACATTTCTGCATCAAGTTCAAGGTCATTTGCAAATTGTTTTAGTGCATCCATGTTTGCCCAACCATCTTGGATTCCTGCTTGTTTATTGTATAAAGTAGAATGGTACTCGATAAATTTTCCTTGATCATCTGCACAATATGTTGCTTGAGCAGCTGCTATTGAATCATCACCAAGCCATGCAGAATCTAAAAAGTAAAGCTTTGCAATACCTTTCGTTATGTAATTGGAAGTGATTTGTGGTTTTTCATTTTGGAACCAGGCTTTGCATTTTGGGCACTGATAATCTCCAAATTCAATAATTGTTATAGGTGCATCTTCATCACCCTCAACTGGTGCAGCCATAGATAGATCAATACCTCCAATTGCAAATGATTCTTCTTCCATTGTTTCTTCTGGTAGTCCTTCCTCTTCACCCATAGATAGTTCCTCAGATAGTTCTACTATCTGTTCATTAGTTGCGTTTCCCATGGTTTGGTTTGCTATTGTTTCATCATCTATTGTTTCATCGTCTATTGTTTCATCTTCTTCATCATCAATAATGATGGATCCCCAGCCTGCATCAGATAATTTCATAGAAGTGGAAGATTTAACGCAGGTAGCAGCCCCGTTTGTTGAGCGAATCATCAAGACCAAACCGGATTTACACACTACATCATCTGCAGCAACACCAGATGCCATCTGTTGGCGAGGAGACATGATATCTTGTGCATTTACACTTAACATAATTGGAGATAAAAATAATCCTAGAACTATAATAGCTACAAAAGAGGTATTGGTTACAGATTTCACAATATAATCATAGAAAAATAGATACTTAAGCTAATCGTTAAATTCCGCTTTGGAACAGATTTTCTTATAAAATTTCCAGAGTCCTTATTGATTAACTAAACAAAGTGTTTTTGGGCATATGATGGAGGGGCAATCTCATCAAAAAATGGAGAGAGTGAAATGATCATTCTCCCTATTACGCAATTGCAAATGATTGTATCGATGGCAATTGCAGAAGTTTTCCTACTGGGGGATCCCAACTATACTGTAAGGATTGGATCTGAAAACTACTTTAGCCTAGCAGTGGGGGCATTTATTGGCGGTATTTTCATTTTTGTCCTAATAGCAATAAAATTTGGAAACATAGTACAATTCAAAGAACCGCAACCTAAAGAAAAGATTGCAGTTAAAGTAAGACAGAGTTAAACATAGTCATCAAGGGATTGCTTACGTAATGGTTGTGCATCAATGCCAATTTTTTTAAGGTATGATGAAAATTCTTCTACAAAGCCATGAATTGTATACACCTTTTCTGCACCCGTTTTATGCACTAGATCTACAAGTTCATTAAAATCACAGTGATCACTGAGAGGTATAGAATAATCTGACCGTCTTCCAAATGAGAATTGCGAAGATTTAGCCCAGCCACTAAATCCAATTGTAACTGCATCATATTTTTCTTTCATGTGTTTTATGAATTGATTTTTTTGTGACATCATTGGAGCAATCATAACCCAGGGTTTTTTTTCTAACAGACCAAGAGATTCAGCTTCAGTATGGCTTAGACCTTCCTCAAGAGTTACACCCAACTTTCGGTGTAGATCATTCATTTTTTTTACAGAATCGTGATAGTAGAGTGGCTTCCAATGTCCAAAGAGACTAGAAATTGTTTGAGCCTTGCCTAATTGATATCCTAGTAAAATTACAGGTTTTCCTTTTGAATAGAAATCAGATATAATTTCGTTTACCATGATTTTGATTTCATCAATTTTAGGAAAAATAAATTCAGGAAGTCCAAAGGTACATTCTGTGATTAATGTTTTACATTTTGGAATTGGTGCGGCTTTTAGAAAAGCTCTATCCCTAGTACAAATGTCTCCAGTGTAAAATACATCTTCAAACAACAAGCCTTTTGCTCCCAAAATGTGTCCGCTGTTTATTAAAGAAAAATTATCCAACTCATCAACGAAATTTTCCATTCTAAAACCACGAAGATTGGCAATTTCGTTAGTTTCTATGGATGATAGTATTGTTCCTCCATTTTGAGAAGGAAGATGGTCAGAATGTGCATGAGAAATAAAATTTATTCCTTTAGAGGACACATTTTTTGGATCAAGATATACGTTCATCCCCTCTTGTTGGAATACTATGCCATTTTTTGTCATACGTATGCTTTGTGGCAAACAAAAACACGGTAGTTAGATTTGATATAAATTGCAGGATTGAACAAGTGTTGACTATACTTGCAAAATCTTGCAATTTTGATTTCTGGGAGAGGAAGTAATATGGAGGCCATTTTGAAGGCCATAAAAATGAAAAAAATTCCAATAAAACCCAAAGTGGTAATATCTAACAAACCTGATGCAAAAGGCCTTAAAATTGCACAAAGGCTTGGAGTTAATACTGAAGTAGTCGATAGCTCAGGATTTAATGGAGATAGATGGGAGTATGACAAAAAGATTGTATCTATTCTTTTAAAATATGGGGTTACACCAAAAAATGGACTAGTTTGTCTTGCAGGGTTTATGAGAATAATTAGTCCACAGTTTATTCGAAAATATAAGAATCACATAATGAATATTCATCCGGCTCTGTTACCATCTTTTTCTGGATTAGATGCTCAGAAACAAGCTGTCAAGTATGGAGCAAAATATTCAGGATGTACAGTGCATTTTGTTGATGAAGGAGTTGATACAGGGCCGGTAATTTTACAGGAGGTTGTAAAGGTAAATGATAATGACACGGAAGAAACTCTTTCAAAGAAAATTCTAGTAAAAGAGCATCAAATGTATCCAAAAGCTGTAAAATTATATGCAGAAAAAAAGATTAGAATTTCAGGTAGATGCACTATAATTAAAGACTAGACTCTAACCCAACCTCTTTCTAGTAGCTTTTCTGCAGTCTTAGGTTTGACGCATGCTGGAGACCCATCATGTTTGAAAATTTTCACAAAACCTTCTTTGCATACAATCTCAACAAGTTGTATAGAACGTAAGTTTTCTTCATTAAGAAGAGGATTTACAGAATTTTTTGGCAGATTAACCATATTAGGAGAAAATGTACCTTGGTATACAACTAAGAATGCGCCTAGTCCTCTTTGGGCATATTCAAATTCTATTTTCTCATCTACATCAATTCTTTGGCCATTAACGGTTCGTGGAATTTCTATTACGGTATAAAAAATTCCAGTGTTGTCTCCTGTTTCTCTTAGTGCGGAGGGTTGGGGATTAAATTCATTTTGAACACCGCCAGATGGTCCCAATGTTGTTCTTATATTTTCTGATTCAAATTGGATTAGATCTAAAGTATAGGATTCGGTTCTATCAGAATCTAAATTCAAATTGAATTCATAAAGTAATAATGTTAGAGGATGGCCAATTCGTACAGTTTTTGAAGTGGTGATTTTTTCTGAACTTGAACCGTACGATGGGGATGAATTCAAAACACTAAATGTTGCTGATGAGGTAACTTTTCTAGAATTGCCTGATGCATCAGTTGGATCAGTATATTCAACTAAAAGAACATCACCTTGTAATATACAGTGTCTGGAAGATGCTTCAGAATCATCAAATCTAATTTGGGCTTCACTTGAAACTGGACATTTAGAACTTTCCGGACCATCTATATTTTTTATCGAAACATCAAATTCGAAAATTCCAGATGTAGGAGATGTTTCTGGGATTGGACCAAATTGTCTTATCTGAGATTTTTCTGAAGGCAAATCAGCAATAGGTTCTGAATCAAGTTGTCCAGAATTAGATGATTTTCCTCCTCCATATCCTAAAATAACTGACTCACCTCTCATAATTGAAATCTTAATAGGGCCTACTCCAGATTCTCCAGAAATGTCTTGTGCAATTTGGTCTATACCAGTTGGCGAGGTATTAAAATCAGAATCAAAAATTCTAATGCTGATTTTGAGTTCATTTGATTCGTCAGGAATTGGGTATGTGTTTTTGTCTAGTCCAATCGTTGCAGAATGTCCTTTTATTTCTGCATCCCCATTAACAATAGGGGCAAATTCAAAGAATGTTAGTGATAATAAAATCACTATGAAAACGCTAGAAAAACTATTGATTCTTCCTAACACAGACAAAAACCTTTGGGATAATTATAAAACATTACTCTTGTTTTGTTCCTGAGTCTATTATACTAGATATAATTCAATGAATAAATCAACCTACTTTCCTATGGAAGAATGAATTTGATAGAACTTGCACTAATTCTTGCATCATTATTGGTTTTTAATGCATACGCCGAGGTTTTACCAGATTATAACAACCCATATGCACCTATTTTCACCGATAAAGAGGTGTATACATGGACAGATAAGATTGGCATAACTATAGTTGCGCCAAGTTGGGATGCTAACAAATATGGTATTGATTCAATTGGAACTGAAGAAGGGCATTTGATTAAAATTTCATCCTCTGATATTACATTAGAGCCATACAAATTAACCGAAACTGAAACAAGCAGTGGGATATTTACTGGTGAAGTAATTCTAACAGGGTTTTTACATGATGTAGATGGAGATGGTAGACCAGATACAAATCCTATGACTAGCGGCACCGGACCAACTAATGGTTTTTTGGAAACTCAACGTGATGGAGGAATTACAATTTCGTTTGAGTTTGCTGATGGAGTAGTCTTAACTAAATCTGTAAAAATAAGTTGGAATGTTGGAGAGATAAGATTCATGAAGCCGGATTACTCAATAGATGAAACAGCAATAATACAAATAATAGATCGTGACATGAATCTTAATCCAGAGGGAATTGATCAAATTGAAGTGAATATTTCATCAGATTCTGATGCGGCAGGAATTCTTGTTAAGGCTATAGAAATATCTGAGAATTCAGGATTATTTGAAGCATCTATTTCATTTACCCAGAGCGAACATTCAAGTGGCAATAGATTATTTGCAATTCCTGATGATTCACTACAAGCAAAGTATGATGACCATACACTTCCTTCACCTTATAGCATATCAGACAATTTAGAAATTTCAAGCGAATCAAAATTTATTTCAGAGATTCCTCCAATTGAAAGAATTTCAATAATGAATAGTTTTATTGCCGATAGTTCTGGAAATTTAATTAGCGCTCCTACGAGGAATGAACAACTTCAAATCGCTGGAATTGTTCACAATAACCAAAATTACGAACAGAATTTTGTTTTCATAATACAGATAAAAGAATCTGAAGGAGCAGTTGTATCATTATCCTGGATTGAAGGACAAATGTCTGCAAATCAAAATTTTGAAGTATCACAATCATGGAATCCCGTAAATGCTGGGAACTATACAGTTGAAACATTTGTTTGGACTTCGTTAAGTGAGTCCATTCCACTTTCACCTATTTTGAGGCAATCATATTTTATTCAATAAAATTAGGTAAAAGCGTTTTATGCCTATAACATACTCTCAGATAATTTGAAAAAACTTTCACAAAAATCAGCAATTGTTTCTACGAATCTGGACAGCCAAAAAATACAGTACTATAAGATCTTTAGTATTTCCAAAAAAGTTATGCTCTACATTTTTGGCAACAAAAAAGGCCTTACCTTCTGAAACCGCATAGTCTTTGTCATTAATTTTGAGATATCCATTACCGCTGATAATATAGTAAATTTCATCACTATCATGTGGTTCTTGTGAATCTTGCTCTCCAGGTTTTAAAAACAAAATTCCTGCGGTAAGACTGTCTTTGTTAATAAAAGTATGAAAATATTCTTCGTTGTTTTTTTTAATTTTATCAAGGTATTCATTAGTATCAAATTCTAAATTCATCAAAGATATTGTTAATGCTTTATCTTTAAAGATTAACTCATATTCTTAGATTTAGACCTAGAATTAAATATCAACATCAAGACACAAGTATATTGACTGGAAAAAAAATTGATGGGCTTGAAGTTGCAAGATCGGTTAAAGAGCGAGTAAAAAAGGCAGTAAATGAGCTAAAAATACAAGGAATAGAACCGTGTCTAGCAACAATACTAGTTGGGGACAATCAAGCTTCTGCAACTTATGTAAAAAATAAACACAAAGCTTGTGCAGAAGTTGGAATACTTACTAAAGATCACAAACCTTCAGCCTCAATTTCTCAAAATGAAATGAATGATCTAATTGATTCTTTGAATAATGACCGTGCAGTTCATGGGATACTAGTTCAGTTACCATTGCCTGAACATCTTGATGAGTTTACCACAACGTCACGAATTTTTCCTATTAAAGATGTAGATGGACTTACCCCCCACAATGTAGGATTATTATCAATTGGAAAAGCAGTTCTAAAAGCTTGCACCCCATCTGGAATTATGGAAATGTTTGATTATTATGATATTGATTTATCAGGAAAAAATGTTGTTATTATTAACAGAAGCAATCTCATTGGAAAACCTCTGTATCATATGCTATTGGAAAAAAATGCCACGGTAATTACCTGTCATTCAAAGACTAAAAACCTTAAAGAAATTTGTCAAAGCGCAGACATTGTCATTTCAGCTGTTGGAGACAGAGCAAAATTTGTTCTAACTCCAGAAATGATAAAGAAAGATGCAATTGTCATTGACGTTGCAATATCCCATCACGGTGGAAAATTAGTTGGAGATGCTGATTATGAAAAAATCATTGAAAAAGCTTCGTATGTAACGCCAGTTCCAGGGGGAGTTGGACCCATGACTGTAGCCATGCTACTTAAAAATACTATAACTGCTGCATCATTAAGTAAGAGTCTTGGACACTAGTACCGAAAAATCAAGCCTTCGTAAGGTTTTGCTAGAAAGAAGAGATTTAACATCCTATGATTTTATCAAACTTGCAAGCCAAAAAATTCATAATAGATTAAAACAGATTGAAGTTTTTAGAAATGCAAAAAATATTGCGTGTTATTTTCCAATAGGAAGCGAGGTGATGACTCAAGATATTATGCAAGAACTGCTTGGCAATGGTAAAGAGATTTGTTTGCCAAAAGTAGTTGGAGATGATTTGAATTTTAGAAGGATTAGAGGTTTGGAGGATTTAGAGAAAGGAGGATTTGGCATAATGGAACCAAAAGACAACTGTCCAATAGTAGAAGATATTGATGTTGTTTTGGTTCCTACAGTGGGAATTACAAAAAATGGAATCAGATTGGGATATGGATATGGGTACTATGACAGATTCCTCTCAAAGTCAAATGCAAAAACAATATCCCTTACTTACTCTAAGCAAATCGTAAAATCAATTCCCTTTTCTGAAAAAGACATTAAAATTGATTGGGTTGTTACAGAAGACGAATCTTTTGAAACGTCAAAGATAAGATAGACCTTTTTTCCCAATATCAGTCCTGCAATACTTGTTTGGCCAGTTTATTTTATTTGCAGCAGAGTATGCAACAGATATTGCCTGCTCCAACGAATTTCCAAGTGCAGTTACTCCTAAAACTCTACCTCCGTTTGTCAATACTTTACCATTATGTCTTTTGGTTCCTGCATGAAAAACAAATGCCCCCTCAGAAGAAAAATCAAGCCCAGTAATTTCTTCATTTTTTGGGTATGCTTCTGGATATCCTTTTGAAGCTAATACAATACAGACTGCGCTTTGATTTTTCCAATCAACTGGTGGTAACGATGAAAGTGTTCCTTCAGTACTTGCCAATAAATAATCATACAAATCAGAATCCATTCGCATTATGATTGGTTGACATTCTGGATCTCCCATACGAACATTAAATTCTAAGACATAAGGTTCAGCATCTTTTATCATCACACCAGCGTAAAGAAATCCCTTAAAAGGTGTACCCTCACTTTTCATAGAATCAATTGTTTTATCAATGATTTTTTCCTGAATTTTTTTGGTCATAGATTCATTAATTATTGGAGTAGGAGAATACGCACCCATTCCTCCGGTATTGGGCCCCATATCGTTGTCGTAGATTCTCTTGTGGTCTTGGCTTGTTGCCATTGGAATTGCAAAGTTTCCATCAGATAGAGAAATATAAGAAGCCTCTACTCCGTCAATCCTTTCTTCAATAATTATCCTATTTCCTGCTTCACCAAAAATTTTCTTAACTAGTATTGTATTAACTGCAGAGAGAGCTTCTTCAGTACTGTTGCACACAATTACTCCTTTTCCTGCAGCAAGACCATCAGCTTTTATCACAACTGGATGATTAATTGATTTTACATACTCGATTGCTTTTTCTGGGTCTTCAAAAATTTCAAATGATGCAGTGGGAATATCATTTCGCTTCATAAAATTTTTTGCCCAAATCTTACTTGATTCTAGCATTGCTGCTTTTTTGCTAGGGCCAAATATCTTCAAATTTTTTTTGACAAAAGAATCAACAATGCCTAATGCAAGTGGGGATTCTGGACCAACTACAGTATAACAATTATTTTTTTGAGCAAACTCGGCAAGCTCATCGATTTTATCAACTTCTATAGGAATATTATTTTTGGTTCCACCGTTTCCTGGTGCAAAATATACTATGTCTACTTTTGGACTTTGTGATAACTTCCAACCCAAAGAGTGTTCACGACCACCAGAACCTACCATTAAAACATTAACCAATGACTTGTGTTTCTATGTCTATTATATAATCCAAGATTTAGTTGCGATAAAATGCAATTACTAAATATTGTAAATTTCAAAACTAATCTAGCTTTATAATATCAGGGTTCTACCAAAACGATGGATGCAGTTAGAAAAACAATTTAATTCAAAAAATATTGAAAAAGAAATCAAAGATTATCTCTCAAATATTGATTTACACAAAATGATCTTTGAATCTTCTGAAAAAATTCATAAAATTATGTTCATTGAAGGTCCGCCAACAATGAATGGAATACCACATGCGGGGCATCTTAGAGGCCGAGTGATAAAGGATCTGTGGTATCGATACATGACGCTAAAAGGAAACAAGGTCGTATTTAATGCAGGATGGGATACGCAAGGACTTCCTATTGAGCTTCAGGCTGAAAAGGAATTAGGGGTATCAGGTGGAAAAACTGAAATCATAAAATCAATTGGAATTGAAAAGCTAGTTTCTGAATGTAAAAAATTGGTTCAAAAATACAATACAAAATGGGTTGAGGCTGATGATCTTCTTGGAATGTCATTTAACCAAAAAGATGCCTATTGGACTTTTAGAGATGATTTTATTGAAAGGGAATGGCAATTTCTTAAAAAAGCTCATGAAAATGGCATTTTAGAAGAAGACTATACAGTAATTGCGTACTGCCCAAGTTGCCAAACTTCGTTGAGTCATGCAGAAGTAAATCAAGGATATGATATGGTAAAAGATCCATCCCTTTACTACAAGGTAAAGCTACGGGATGAAGATATTTTTTTAATTGTATGGACGACAATGCCATTCACTCTTGTGACTGATGCGATGGTAGGTCTTAATCCTGAAGAAAACTATGTCTTTGTCAAAGTCAACGATGAAACTTGGATAGTTGGTGAAAAAAGACTAGAAGAATTAATGATAGAGCTCAAGGTGGAAAATTATTCCAAACAAAAAACGGTCAAAGGAAAAGATCTTGAAGGCAAGAGATACATCCATCCGCTATTGAAACAGATTGCAGGACTAGATGAATGTGCTAAGGAATCAAATTATCATATTACAGTAGCTGAAGAATTTGTAGATGCAAATACAGGAAGTGGGTTAGTTCATCTATCTCCTGCAAATGGAGAAGAAGACATTAAAATTGCAAACAAAAGAGGTATTAAAATTTTCAATCCAATTGATGATGAAGTCAAATTTAAAAAAGAGGCTGGAAAATACGAGGGTCTGTTCGTTAGAGATGCTGATGAAAAAATTGTAGAAGATCTTAGAGATGTAAATGCCCTAATAAAAATTGGTAAAATTAAGCACAAGTATCCATTATGTTGGAGATCCCAACACAAAATAGTCTGGCTCGCAAGAAAGGGATGGTTTTACAAGCTTGACAGACTAGAAGACAAGGCAGTAAATGCAGCTGAAAGTGTAAACTATTTTTTTGACCAACCAAAGAATCGGTTTTTAGGGATTATCAAAGAAAAACATCCATGGTGTATTTCACGAGAGAGGTTTTGGGGATGTCCACTTCCAATATGGGATTGCAAAGATTGTGGTAAACAGACTCTATTGTTTTCAAGAAAAGAAATTGTAGATGCAGCATCAAAACTTCCAGATGGGCCAAATTTTGAATTACATAGACCGTGGATTGATAATGTTCTTGTAAAATGTGCAAAATGTGGTAGTGTTAACACTAATAGAGAAGAATACGTTCTGGACACTTGGCACAACAGTGGTTCTGCTCCATACTCCTCATTAACAAATGAAGAATATTCTAACAGCATACCAGCACCATTTCTAACAGAAGGAATAGATCAAACAAGAGGATGGGCTTATACACTATTAATTGAAAATGTAATTTTAAACAATGGGCCTGTTCCTCCGTACAAGTCCTTTTTGTTTCAAGGACATGTTCTTGATAAGAATGGGAATAAAATGAGTAAAAGTTTAGGAAATGTAATTGATGCAAAGGAACTTTTAACAAAATATCCAGTTGACTTGATCAGATTTTACTTTATGTGGAAATCAAGTCCAATTGAGCCACTTAACTTTAGCACAGAAGAATTAATGTCAAGACCATATCAAGTACTAAGTACACTTTACCATTTACACTTATATTTTAAACAAAATAGTGAGTACGATAAATTTGATGAATCTAAAACGACTATACAATGGACACAAACAAAAAACTTGTTGCAATCAACAGATATTTGGTTATTGTCAAAACTACAGAAATTGATACAAGATTCTAATGACCTAAATGATAAATGTAAATTTCATGAAGCTGCAAGAGCGCTGGATGATTTTATCATAAATTCATTAAGCCAAATTTACATTCCAATTACTAGAGGAGAGTTATGGGATGAAGAGGAATCAAAAAAAGATAGAAGGTTTTCAATCTATGCTGTTTTGTATGAAGTTTTGAAAACTCTAGATATTTTGTTACACCCATTATGTCCGTTCACCAGTGAATATCTGTATCAAACTACATTTGCAAAAAAGAAAAGTATTCTTTTGGATTCCTGGCCAAAAGTTCAAGAGTCATTAATTTCAGAAAACATTGAAGCGTCTTTTGATTTACTAAAAGAGGTGGTATCGGTCTCTGCTGCAGCTAGAATGAAAGGTAAGCTCAAAAGAAGATGGCCACTAAATGAAGCCCTCATTTGTATTCAAAAAAGTGAAAAAACAAAACTCGAGTCACTTTCAGAGCTACTAAAATCTCAGCTAAATGTAGAAAAATACACTATCTTTGAGATTGAAAATTTTGAAGGCCTAAAGCAAATAACTGAGATTGAGAAACTTAAACTTCCATGGGTACCAAAAATTGAATTAGATAGGAAAAAAATTGGTCCCAAGGCAAAACAACACATGGGTGCATTGTTGAAAAAATTCTCCGAAACTAAGCACATTGAAATAGTTTCTAGCTTACAAAAAGAGTCAAAATTCACCTTTGACATAGAGGAGAATAAAATTACCTTAGAAAAGGATGACTTTGTAATTGATTTTGAAGCAAAAGAGGGATATGCGGTTGCAAAAAGAGATACGTTTGTGGTGTTTATTTCAACAGAAAGAAATGCTGAAATGATGGCAAGAGGTCTAATCAAAGACCTTGCCCGAAGACTCCAGACCTTAAGAAAAGAGCGTGGGTATAATCCTACAGATATTTTGAACAAGGCATCCATACTTGATCTAGATCCAGAATCATTAGAGATGGTCACGCAAAAAGCACAGGAACTTGCATTCCTAGTGAGAGTAAAAGAGGTAAATTTCAAGGAATCTTGTAAATTGTATAAAGATGACGATATTGATAGTCAAAAGATAAGGATTTCAGTAGAGTAATTGGTTAGCTTTTAGCGAATGAGGGATAATAAATAAGAAAATTGCGTAATTGTAGTATTGGTAAAGCAGATCAGCCTTGACTCATGGCAGATACACCATTTATCAGAATTACTTCAAAAGGGATCACTGGTAGTTGCAAAAACTAACACGCCAATAGTACTTTATCGCCAAACACTAGAAGAAGAGGACAGTTCTTACGAAGAAATAGTATGTACATTGACAAAGGATTATGTAATTGAGCAGATGGTAATATCAGGGGGAGTGCTCCCACCCAGTTTTCATCAACAATTGGTTTTTACCCTAAGTGAGTTTCCAGATAGACTGCTTAGAAAAAGTCGGGATCTATTCTTACAAACAGTTGATCTGCTTGAAGAGAATCTGAAATAACCATAACAGAATATAAGGATCAAAACTTGGAATTTTTTGATGCGTCTACTAGAGTATCAAGCAAAGCAATTATTTTCGGAGTTTGGGATAAAGATCCCAAAAGGCTTAACCTCAAAAGATGTTGAACAAGGACGAAAGGATGCAGAAGAGTTAGGATTTCCGTTTGTTATTAAATCTCAAGTTCCTGTTGGTGGAAGAGGAAAGGTTGGGGCCATACAAAAGTGTCACAATCAAGATGAATTTAATCTAAAATATCCACAGATCTTAGAAATGTCTGTCAAAGGGGAAAAAACTAGAGCTATTTTACTTGAAAAGATGGCAGAAATCAAAAAGGAATTGTATCTATCGTTATTTTTGAATAGAGGCAAACGTTGTTACACCATTATTTCCTCCTCAGAAGGGGGAGTTGAAATTGAATCCGTAAAAAATCAAGTAATACGGGAGGTGGGATTAGGAGATGTTGATAAACAAGTAGCAGAAGAAGTTGCTAAAGAAATAGGTCTTAAAGGAAATTCTGTGACTGAATTTGTAGATATGTTGCAAAAACTATCAAGGCTTACAATAGAAAAAGAGGCAGAGCTTGCGGAGATTAATCCAGTTGCTGTCTTAAATGATGGGTCGTTGATTGCCTTAGATGGCAAAGTCATTACGGATGATAACTCAAACTTTAGACATGCAGAGTTGGAAAAATTTCAAGAGCGCTCTGAGCTTGAAGAGAGGGCAGAAAAAAGTGGCTTTACATTAATTGAACTTGATGGAAACATTGCAGTAATTGGAAACGGTGCTGGTCTTGTAATGTCAACTCTTGATATGCTTTCAGATAATGGTGGAAAGGCTGCTTGCTTTCTTGATGTTGGTGGGGGTGCAACACCTGAATCAGTATATGAAGCGCTTACATTAATTAGTAAAATAAAAAAAGTAAAAGGAATTCTTGTCAATCTCTTTGGAGGAATAGTAAAAACAACAACTGTTGCATCTGCATTTATCAAAGCTTATGATGAAAAGCTAATCGATAAACCAGTTTTTGCAAGATTGATGGGAGCTGAATCTGATAAATCAAAAGAGATGCTAAAAGAAACTAAGACAAAACTTTTTGATTCTGTTGAAGCAGCAATCAATGCTGCAGTGATGGAGGTTAGAAAGAGTGGCTAATATTTTTGAATTGTTACAAGGAAAGGAAGGAGATGCAGATTACAACAAAAAACCAGTGATTGTTCAAGGAATCACTGGAAAGTTTGGATCACTTCATACAAAACTTATGCAAGAATATGGAACAAACATTGCAGCAGGGGTTACTCCAGGAAAAGGAGGTCAGAAGTTTGAAAACATTCCAATTTATAATTCAGTAAAGGAAGCAGTAGATGCAACGGGGTCTAAGATTTCCATTTTGTTTGTACCTGCCAAGTTTTTTCTTGGGGCAGCTAAGGAAGCAATTGAAGCAGGAATTAAACTTCTAGTTGCAATTCCAGAACATGTTCCAGTTAGAGACTCTTTAATTATGCTTGATCTTGCTAAAAAAAATGATGTAATAGTTATTGGTCCAAATACACCAGGAATAATGATTCCAGAAATAATCAAGATTGGAATAATGCCCGCAAGTCCTTTCAAGTCAGGGGACATTGCACTTCTTTCAAAGAGTGGCACTTTGATGTATGAAGTTGCAAATAACCTAACAGAAGCTGGTTTTGGCCAAACAATTACTTTAGGAATTGGCGGAGACCCCATTAACGGCACTAGGCTGATAGATGCATTTGAAATGGTAAAAGATGCACCAAATCTAAAAGGAATGGTAGTTGTTGGTGAAATTGGCGGAGATGCAGAAGAGGTTTTAGCTCAAAGAATAATCGACAGTAATTTCAAAAAACCAATTGTGGCATACATTGCAGGTAGAGCGGCTCCAAAAGAAAAAAGAATGGGTCATGCGGGAGCAATAGTTTATGGAAACTATGGCTCAGCTGAGTCAAAGGTAGCCATGTTCAACAAGGCTAACATTCCTGTGGCTAAAAGACCAGGCGAAGTTGCAATGTTATTAGCTGGCAAGTTCGAAAAATCCGATTAAATTAAAAGTAAGTATGAATGGAGAACAGGAAATGCCAATTACAGACCCCGAAAAAAAACAACTAGCTCAAAAGGCACGTCTTCACATGAAGATTTGTTTTTACTGTGGTGCAAGAAATTCTATAGATGCTACGAGATGTAGAAAATGTCACAATAGCTACCTTAGATTGAAAAATAGAACGCTTGGCATAAAGAAGTAGATTTTATCTTAAACCTAAAGATACAAAAAGTTCCTATATTGTAAAAGCATTGGACCGGTTGTCTAGTGGCTAGGATGACGCCCTCACACGGCGTAAAGATGTAAAAATCTCGCTAAGGTCATGGGTTCAAATCCCATCCGGTCCA
>JBQTHA010000084.1:0-8539 GCA_052390375.1 Nitrosopumilaceae archaeon | reverse complement strand
CATTTATTGTATTAAAAGATGCTAATATTGATAAAGCAGCAGAAATTGGAGTTAAATCCAGATTTCTAAATAATGGTCAGAGTTGCATAGCTGCTAAAAGATTCATAGTTGAACAAGATGTAATTGAGGAATTTACAAAGAAATTCATTGAAAATGTAGAAAAACAAGTAGTAGGTGATCCATTAGATCCTAAAACAACCATTGGTCCTCTAGTACGAGATAATTCACGAGATACAATCGTAAACCAAATTGGACAGTCAGCTCTAAAAGGTGCTAAAGTTTTGGTAGGAGGAAATGTCCCCCAGATGAAAGGGTATTTCTTTAATCCAACTGTTGTAGGAAAAGTAACTCCAGATATGTCAATATCACGTGAAGAGGTATTTGGTCCAGTTGCTCCAATTATTTCAGCACGAAATCCAACAGAAGCCATTAGATTTGCAAATGATACAGAATTTGGCTTGGGTTCCAGTATTTGGTCTGAAAAATTTGCCAAAGAGAACAACTTAGTCAAGGATATGGAGGCAGGAATGGTTTTTGTAAATTCTATGGTAATTTCTGATCCTCGAATTCCATTTGGCGGTATCAAAAATTCAGGAATTGGAAGAGAGTTATCAAATTACGGTTTGAAAGAATTTGTTAATATAAAATCGGTCATTATGAATTGATTGAAAATGAGTAAGTGCCATTGTGAAAATTGTAATTGTACTATAGAAGGATTACATGATCGTGTTGATTTTGTTTGTCCCTTCTGTAAAGCTGGAAATTATATCCACAGATGATTTTTTCAAAAATTTATTTTATCTAGTCAAATCGAACAAAGCTTTTGCACGTTTGTAATGCACTTCATCAATCATCTTTCCATCTACTGTTGTAGCTCCCTTCCCTTTCTTTGTTGATTTTTCATATGTGTTACAAACTTTTTCTGCCCATTTTAGCTCTGTTTTGTTTGGATGAAATATTTTATGTATAATTAAAATTTGATCAGGATGAATTATGGTTTTTCCAACATATCCAAGACTTTTCCCAATTTTACAATCTTTTATCAAACCTTTTTCATCTTTTAGATCCTGCCATATAGCATCTAATGCATAAACTCCTACTGCTTTAGCTTCTATCGGAATTTTTGCTCTGGCAAATTTGGCACCTTCTGGTTGTTTTGTATATTCAATACCCATATCATTGAGAAAATCAAATACTCCAAAAACAATGGCTGAAATTCGTTTGCTTGCTGAAGCAATCTCATGTGTATTAGCCACACCTTCAGCTGATTCTATAGACGGTATTAGTCCAATTGGTTGTAACTTTTGCTTTTTTTCTAGAATTGCTAATGTTTTTTCAATTTTTTTGAGATCTATGGCATTGTTTACTTTTGGTATTACTATTCCATCAATTCCTTCTTGAACTATTTCCTTTAGATCATCTTGTATTTTACCAGATGTAGGAGAGTTAGTCCTGACGTAAATTTCAGAAGTATATTGAGATCGAGTTTTTAATGCATCTTTAATTAGATTTCTAGCATTTTTCTTTTCTGAATCAGGTACAGAATCTTCTAAATCAAAACAAACAATGTCAGCAGAAAGTGTTTTTGCTTTTTCTAGAAAACGTGGATTATTTCCTGGAACAAAAATCAGACTTCTGAAAAGTCGTGCCATTAATTGATTAGGCCCCTTCTGGCTTCATTAAGATTTTGCCAAAAAGACCTTTTCCAGTTAACATCTTTGTGTGAGCTTCTGCTGCGTTTTCAAAAGAGTGGACAGAATCAATTGCAGCCTTTATCTTTCCTTGTCCCATCCAGTAGAATCCTTGTTCAAGCTCAGCTCTTGTTCCCTGGGTGGAACCTAGGATGTTTGTTCCTTTAAAGAAAATATGTCGTAGGTCAGTCTTTGCATCATATCCTGTAGTTGCCCCACATGAAACTAGAGTTGCACCGTATTTGAGTAGAGTAAGTTGTTGGTTCCAGTGAGTCTGACCTATATGATCAAATGATACGTCAATTCCAGGAGATACGCCGGTTTTTTTGGAGATCTCTTTAGTAATTCCACGAACTTCTTTGTGCCAATCTTCCTTTCTGTGATCAACTGCATAATCAGCACCAAGTTCTTTGAGCTTGTCTAGTTTATCAGGGCTGGCTGTAGCAATGACAGTACAATTGTAAAGTTTGGCAATTTGAATACCAAAGCTTCCTACTCCAGAACCACCGCCCATAATTAGAACTGTTTGTCCTGGTCTAATTTTGGCTCTGCCTACTAGCATATGCCAGGAGGTTAAAAGAGTCATTGAAGCTGCAGCAGCTTCATCATAGCTAACACTATCTGGAATTTTTAGAACATTTACCTCAGGTAGATGAGTTACTTCAGAAAAAGCTCCCCAATTTGGTCCTGTTTGAAATCCCCAGATTGTTCGTTTATCACAATCATATTCACGTCCATCAGTACATGCAGTACAAACTCTACAGGACATGTTCGAATGAGATACAACTCTATCACCTACTTTGATATTAGTAACTTCATCACCAACAGCAATTACATCACCTGCTGCATCTGATCCAGAAATATGTGGAAGAGGAACTGGAACTGGATTTCCTCGCATGCCCCAGATATCATTATAGTTTAATGCTGCTGCCTTTACTTTGAAAACTACTTCATTTGGCTTGGGTTTTGGATCATCAATATCTTTAATTTTTAGAATTTTCTTAAAATTATCATCAGGTGCGTATTCTTCATAAACTACCCCTTTCATGAATACGATCGCCTTGTATCCCCTAATTATATTTTCTCAGAGATTACCGTCGATTAATTTTGAAATCCCGTTTTGGTTGTTGTATAGATAATAGAATTTGCTTGAGTTGATCATCAGTTACCGGCGGTCTTACCCTACCCTGTGAAGCAAGATTTATCAAATAATTTTCTACGGTGTTTGCTACATCTGGTTTAACCATCTTTACATTGTTTAATCTGAGTCGTGCTTCAGAAGAAAGAATTTGTTTTAAAATAATTTCTTTTTGAGCAGCAAATTCAGGTTCGTTTGGTTGATAATTTTCATCAGAGTCTGGTGAACTCATGACATTACACTAAGAGTATACCTTCAATTGTGGAGTTTCAGCAACAAGTTGTGATAAAATTTCGGTTGCAAGTCTATCGAGCTTTTGCATGCCATTTTTAGAAACAACTCTACCTTTTCCTGCAACCTTCTCAATGTATCCTAGTTTTTCTAATCCTTGAACGGCTTTTCTAATAATTACACCACCAGCATCCCTGTGGTTTCTAGCACCGTATCCAACGGCTTTACCACCACCATACACTTTACGTAAATCATGTATTCCCATTGGACCATGAAGGTATATTTTCCGTAATATTGAAGCACATCTAGTATGCCACCAATCTGGTTTTTGTGGAGGTTTGTTAGCATGAGATCCTGTCTTAACAAAAGGAGTCCAACTTGGTGCTGGTATGTCTTCATTTTTTAAAATCTCAGTTAATTTATCTATCAACAAGTATGCTGGTACGTCATACACTTTTGCCATAAAAAGTCAAACTTTCAAATCGTCTTATAAATCATTGAGCTATTACTTTGCGATAAATATGGCCACAAAAGCCACATGTTACTCGAATAGATTTTAGTGAAGTTCTCCCAATACGGATTCTAGAATTTACACCTGGGACAATGAAGTTTTTACATTTTTTACAAAAATTCATTTTAATTTCATATGGCATTGCAATACGATATCTAGTACTGATCTTTTTTGCAAGATCTGCCTGTCTTTGAGCTAATTTTGGAAATGTTCTTGAATTAGAAATTGCATTTTTAATTAGTATCTGAATTCTTTCTATCGCAATAATTTTAGTGCTTTGTTTCATGTTTTAATGAAAAGAAATCCCCTTAAAATTTGGATCATTTAATAAAAATGCGGTCGCCGGGATTTGAACCCGGGTGACGGGCTTGGAAGGCCAGCGTACTACCAGGCTATACTACGACCGCATAAAAGAGAAAACTTGACAGCCTACATAAAAATGGTTTTTTCATATTCGTAAAGAACTCTACTAATTACAACGTGTGATTCTAATGGAGTATCATCAACATTTACTATGTATTCAAATCTTTTTTTTATTTCATTAGAGAAATGACCTTTTGGAAATCCACCAATAACAAGGCATGAATCATCGGTTAATTTTTTTGCCACGTCTTCACATGAGCTTGAAACTCCTTGTGTGGATAAGCCTATTACTCTTTTTGGATTTATTTCCTTTAATAACTGATCAAATGTCATATCCTTTATTTCAAGAAGATTTTTACCATCTACTTGAATTACTTTTTCCAAAAATAGCTTTTCTATCAATCCAGCAAATCTATGATATGATTTTGGTAGGTGTACATCATTTGCTATGAAAATAACTTTATCTTCAATGGTATGTACATATACTGAAATTTTTTTTTTATAATAAAGAGGAATTGTACACGCTTCCAATAATGAAATATGTACTAGATCAGGTCTTCCTCTTTTTATTTCATTTTTGATTCCTTTCATTGCCCCATAATGCCATGAATTATCTAAGAGAATCTCTGATGGATTTTTCCCAAGTTTTCTACTATGAGAGATAACTGAATTGTGATTATGTAGTTCTTTTGGAACTAACTCAAGTGAGGATTCAGCTAGTATCAATGAAAGCATTATTGATATGCAATAATTCCTGCTTCAATAAGATATTTTATGCCTGAGACAAAATCCTCATCAGATATTAATCCTAATGACCACCATCCCGCGTTATTTTTAACCCATGATGGAATTACTTCTGATGGTTCAGAATTTTTTTCAACTTTTTGAATTTTCATAATGTCATTTTGAATTAAAAATTCGATTCCATTTAGAAAATCAGAATCAGTGATCGTTTCTTCAGACCACCAAGCCGCATTATTTTTTATCCATTGTGGGATTTCCTGATTAGAATTAGTTTTTGGATTATCTTCTGGAAAGGCATATAACCAAACTGTTCCAGATTTTGTTTTATCTTTAAGACTACCTGAAATTACAATATCTTCTTGAATAAAGGAAACAGACAATTCGTTAGTGTTTATTCCACGATAAGTGACCTTGATTCCTGAATTAACTAACTGCGGATGATCAAACCTACTAGTTATTTTCTTAAAAAATTCTCCATTTTCAGTTTCTAGTGGGTTTATTTTTTCTAGAAAAAATATTCCACCTTCTTTACTTACTAGTTGAGATGCAAATTCTTCTTGTAGAGGATTAATTACAATATGTTGTTTGTCAGAGTAATAATAATCGATTTTATCAGTTGGTGTTTTATTACAAACGTCATTACGCCATTCTTGTGAGGAAGAAATTGCATCAAGCATTAATTGACCATGAAGTAGTTCATGATATATGATGACAAGGTTATCTACTTTTTGAGAACGCTGATCTTTTTCTTCAGTTGGATTAATTACATCGGGATTAAGCTTTATAGTATTATCACAATCCATTGTGATAATTCCTTTAGAGCTTGTCGTAATTTTGCACTGCCATGAATAAGTTCCACCAACTATGACTCCACCTTCATGTTCTTCAGGTACGGTAAAACCAGCAAGACGAGTTTCAACGACATTTACAACTAAGTCATTAACATTTTCAATGTTACATGGAAAGGTAACAATTCTTGGTTTTTCAAATGTATTCAAAATTCCAGATACATCTTTTTTGTCAATATCTAGCTTTAGAAATTGTTCTAAAAGATTTTTGAACATTTTTTGTTCTTCTATTGATGGATCAACAAACTGGTCTTCAAAGGAATCAATACTTCCAGAAACCAGTGGAACAATTAGCAAAATAAATAAATTCAAAAGTATCATGATTTATTCAGAATGATTTTTAAGAATTTGTACTCATTTGTACCTGTCTTGTAAATTCATTCCATGCTGGTTTTTTATTCCCATCAATATCGATGAGCCCGGAATTACATATGTAATGATTTAATCGTTCAATCACAAATTCGCTACTATCTAAACCTGATGAGCCACCAATACTGATTTGCTCTTCAGTTTTTTCTGGAGTCATAATACATGTTCCTTCTGGTCTATCAAACTGTCTATACCAAGTAACAAATTCAAGTTGCTGTTGATTTGTTTGATAGAAATCATATACTTTTTTTACAAATTCAGTTTGTTCCACTTCAGTTCCGTTTACAAATTCTGAGGTGCTCCAACTTATTTCAAAAATTCCCTTTTTCTTATCAGGGACAAGCTTCAGTATAGTCTCTAGATCTTCCCTTGCCTCCTGAGGTGTTTTGTTTATTTCGTTAAGAGAATCTACTGGAAAATAACTAAACGCGACAAAATCACCTACATCCAATTGTTCTACTATATGACTAAGATTTTTGTTAATAATACCATGTAATGAAAATGCATTACCAAGTTTTACATCTGAATATTTTTCTTTTAAATGTCCATAGACACCATCAAAAAGTTCTATGTAAACTGGAATGTTTTGTTCAGAGTATCTGAAATATTCTTCTGTATCCCCTGCAATAATAACAGTGTCTATGATGTCATAGCGTGTTAGTATAGCATCAAGAACTTTGATAAGATTGTCTTCTGAAATTGAACCCAAGCTTGGTTTTCCTATCCAATCTGGAAATGGACCTAATGTTTTACCATTGATTATGGAAAAGTAAAGAGTTACTTTAAGTTCATTTTGTTTGTTGAAGTCCATCCATAGATCAGATTGTTTCCAATCATAATTTCCTTTTTCGGGTTCAATTAAATTCCAAAAAAGATAGAGATTAGTCCTACCAATTCCTGTAGAAGAAGCTTGTGTGTAATAGTTTTTCAAATCGTCAAGAGTGATTTTGTTTGACGGTGGATTAATGATAAGACCAAGCTTTTCATTATGAGATGAAGATTGTATAAAGCCAGAATTTGGTGAAAATAAAAATGCAGAAACAATTGCAGCAATAGCAACTGCAGCTACGATTCCTCCAATTATTACTTTATTCAATGATTTGTGCAGTCAGAAAAGAGAGTAAAAAAGTTGTGATCTATTTATTCTATATTAGCCAGAAGTACAACCACTAAAGCCACATTCAATACAAAGACTACATCCTTCTACGAATACTAGATTGTTTTTGCATGTAGGACAAAGGTTCTCTTCTTTTTCTTCTTCTATTATCTGTGGTTGATGAGTTACTTCTTGAGGTATTATTAGTCGCAATGCATTATCTACCTGTTTTCTTACATAGTGATTTGTGATTTTTGTGTTAACATAATCTGTAACAACTTCACTAGGTCTTGTATCAAATGTTTTTTTTGCATTTTCACTTGTCATGTGTAAAACTTGTTCGTGTCTAGAACTATCTCTATAAACGGTAATTCCCTTGAGACCCATCTCATGGGCAAGTAGATATGCTGCTTTTACGTCATCAGCAGATACATCATAGGGCATGTTAATGGTTTTGGCAATTGCATTGCCTATCCAGTCTTGCCAAACTGCTTGTGCACAAAGATGATCAGCCCAATGGATGTCCATTGCAGTAACGAAGATCTTTTGCATCCATTCTGGAATTTCAGGGATACCTTTAACAGAACCATAATTGTCTGCAACTTTTGCAAGTAGCTCTTCACTGTAAAGTCCGTTTTCTTTTAGAACTTGTTCAAATATTTTATTTGTATAGAAGAATCTACCAACTGTAACTCTCTTTTCAAAGACAAGTGCAAACGTTGGTTCCATACCATTAGAACAATCTGCAATCATTGAAAGGGTACCAGTTGGTGCAACAGTTGTTGTCAATACATTTCTAATTCCATGTTTTTTAATTTTTGAAATTAATGCATCCCAATCGTAAGAATGTTGGCTCTTTGATTTTTCATAATATCCTGCAATTGGAATCTTTCCTTCTGGAAATTCAGTTTTTGAACACAGAGGGAATTCACCCCTTGTTTTTGCAAGAGCTACACTTTCTTCCATTGAATAGTAGGTCAAGGCTTCAGATAGTTTGGATTGCATTTCATAACCTTCCTTTGAATTGTACGGGATTCTCAATTTGTAAAGAAGATCAGCTACACCCATAACACCAAGACCAATTCTTCGAGACTCTTTAGATGCTACATCTATTTCATGAACTGGATAATGGTTCACATCAATAATATTATCTAAGAATCGGGTTGTCTTTCTAATTGTCTCTTCATATCTTTGCCAATCAAACTCATACTGTCCATCTGCTTTTCGCTTGACAAGATTTGCTAAATTGATTGAGCCTAAGTTACATGACTCATATGGATACAAGCTTTGTTCTCCACATGGATTGGTAGCTCGAAGTGGTCCTCCTCTAGCTTTTGCAAATACATTGTATTGATTTATTTTATCAAAGAATATCAGTCCAGGTTCAGCACTTTTCCACGCTGACAGGGCAATTAAATCAATTAGTTGGTGTGCATTAATTTCTCTTATTGGTTCTCTACCATTAGGAGAACGTAACATGAACTTTCCATCTTCAGTATTTACAAGAGCATTCCAAAAGTCCTCCCATATGCCTACGCTTACGTTGAA
>JBQTHA010000083.1:0-4052 GCA_052390375.1 Nitrosopumilaceae archaeon | reverse complement strand
CAAGATTGGAACTACAAAGATTTGGTAGAAATATTTCACCAATTAGGAATAATAAATAACTCAAAAAAGAAGACTCTTCTTGATTTTAACAATGGTAGAAATCATGCAGTTCATCACTTATCTCATCCTACTCGACGTTATCTAATAACCAGAAAAGAACTTGGGATCAGATTTAGACAAGGAATCATAGCATATGATATTTCCAAGGAAATTCGTTTTATTTGCTATCAGCGAGCATTTGATTCTCTTAATAAAAAACCCATTAAAAAAAGATTGAATCAGGATAGAAAAAATCAGCAGAAAATAAATAAAAACAAAAATAAGATAAGTAGATAAAAAAAATTATATATTTTAGAGTCTTGACCAATTTTTCTTTTGAAAAAAGATAATTATTCGAGGGGAGATCTAATGTAATTTAGAAATTGATCACCAATATCACTTGTTCTTTTTGAATATACCCCTGAGGAGCTCATCATCACATTAAGATAAGATCCTTTTTGCAGATATCCATAGGAAGCTAATTCACTTACTATCTGTCCATAAAATTCTCTCTTATTTTCTAATTCAGGAAAGGCTTTGAGCAAACCGTAGGAAGCATCACCCATAACCTCCTCGTAAGGAATATTTTTAGAATTAAACCAATGTTGTGGATCTCTGAAATAATCAAGAATTTTTAAATGCCACGAAGTAAACGAGTCAATAGCATTTAAAAACATTAATTGTAAATCTTCATCAGGGCTATTCCCAATAGCACAATTAAAAACGGCATTCCGTAACGCAGTTAATTTTTCTTTTTGATGGTTTCTAGCAGCAATTTGAATCGCGTGTAAAACGATGGTTACAAAAGTATCGTTTCCTTGCAAATTTTCTATTTTGAATCCATCAACCTTTGTTTGAAGCTTGTCTAGACCATCAGCTAGATCAGTAACAGTCTCAGCTAATCTTTTCCCCATTGGAAAACCAATTATAGTTGAGAAAGCGCTTGAAGCTGAACTGGCAGCTAAAGGAATGTTTCCTGTGACAACACCGATTCCTGCTAGAGCAGTTGAAATTATAGAACCTAGAATGAATTTTCCTTTTTCGGCTTTGGATGTTTTAAGACGTTTAGAAATTGCCATAGAACTAATTTCGGATTTTTCTTCCATAGTCAAAGTATAAGTTTTACCTATACAAAGCATTGGTTAACACACATTCTTACAACCACGAGTGGTCGAAGAGATTTATTTTTTTGATTGTTGTAAAGTCTTCGATAATTTTTTAATAATTCTTTTACTAGTTTTCTTATTAGAATTCTCTTCTTTTTTATCATAATGAAAAGGTGTTCCTACACCGAGGGCACATCCTTGCCCATTTTGTGGTGGTATAACCACAGTACATGCAGGTTTTTGTGGTTTCAACAGTAGATCCTCGACCTAATCTACTCAGAAATTGAACTGCAAGGAATCCTATGCCTAATGCAAGTAATCCAGCAATCCAATCTTCATTGTCATTTCGTCGTCTTCTTCTTGGCACCTTTCTTTGCCTCCATTTCTTGTTGCTTCATAGCCATGAATTTCATGTGTTCTTCTACGATTTTTTGTAGTGCTTCACATCGGTTTATTTTTCGTAATCTTGCGGTCTCAGTAACGTAAGTCCATAAGAGATCATTGAAAGATTCACATCTTACACTTGGCAAATCAATGAATTTTATAATAGGAAATATATAAGATTTGGAAGATACTAAGATTACGTAAATCGGTACGGATTTACTAATCTGTTATATACTAGTTAAGATAAATAATAGCATGTCCTTCCAACAAGGTTTCGTAGGAGCCCTGGGATTAGGTGAACTATGGAATAATCAACGTAATCCTCCCAGGGTCTATTTGGAGAGAAGGCGGGTCCACCATTATGAAGTAGGGATATTGGTTTTCCTACTAGGTGCTGTATTAAAAAGTCCCACTTTAGCGTGATTTGGTGCAGGTCTTTTCTTACACGACCATGATGATGTTCCATTGTGAACATCTTTTTATTTTTTATTGGATCTTTAACTAGATTAATGATTTTTTGGCTCTTCCATTAATATCTTCAATTAAATGCTAAAAAGTATTCTATAGGAAGATGATATAATCTATGAGACTGTAAAACCTTCTGATTAACGTGTTTCCCAAATTGACTCGAGTACCTCTTTACCTAAAAACTCAGCTAATTGACCGCTTGGATTATTGTTACCAAGTGTTCTTCCAAGTCTATGCGACCAAGCTAAACCCTTATCATCTAAAATGGTAGCAATTTGATTAATTATTGGTTTGAAATCATCAGTTTTCCTATTCATAGATTTTATTTTTTTTAAGCTTTCAGCTTTTTCTCCAAAGTTAGCACTTTCTTGAATTATTTTTTCGCAGGCGGCATCCCAGTTTAAATTAAATATTGCTAATATTTCATTTGTCAGGTATAAGTTTTCACTTTCTCTACAAGCAAGGTTAATGTATTTAATGAAATCCTGTTTGATGGTTGGTTTTTTGTTGTCACCATCTAATAGTGCATAACCAACAGGTTTAGTTGACTCATTTAATAAACTAGAAGATAATTTTTCCAACGCTTTCTGATATTGATGAATCTCTTCACCATTACATGATATTACAGCTACTTTAATTGTACCATAGCGAGGAATTTCACTCCAAATTCTTAGATCATCATCTCCTTCAACTAACAAAATTGGAGATCCAAAAAGAGGACCCATTAATATGTGACCCCCTAAACATGTTGAAATGGTCCTTAAATATTTGTCATAATGAATTGCATTTTGTTCTTCGCTGTTGTTCAAGTATATTATACTGATTAAGTTTCCCCCAAACTGTCCTAAAGCTGCTAGGAGGCTTATACTATGAGTTGAAATTATCATCTGAAATTGGTGAGTTTCATACAAACCTATTAGAAATTTTGCGAATCTTTGTTGTAAGTCAGGATGTATGTGAGTGTCGGGTTCATCAATTAATAACATACCCTCTGTTTTACTATATCCCCACAAATTACATTGGAGTAATAAATCAAGTGCCAAGGTAAATACTTGCGCTTCGCCGCTACTTAGCTTGTCAACATGAATAATACTTTCTTGAGAAAGTAATCGTTTAAGTGAATAAGGAGGAAAGTCTCCAGTTATGTTAAATTTAAAATCAGATAACAATTCATTTATAGAATCTTGAATTTTGGTTAACGCAGAATCATCGATTTTTTTATGAGTACCACGCTTTTGAAGAAAAGCACTTAGTCTAGCTATTACTTCAGCTCGATAGGTTGAACTAAGATTCTGTGATGAACGGTTTGCTCTTTGTTCTATGTCAAGTTCTCCTGCAACATAATTTGCATTAAATTCAATATCGCCAGCTCTTTCAGGTACACAATAGGATCTATTTTTTCGATCTTGGTCCCGAATTTGTCTTAAGAGTACACTTTTCCCAGATCCATTTTTACCAAAAATAATTGTGATTGGAGTAATATTCTTCAGTATCCAATTACCGCCACCAAGAAAAGGGGGTTTTGGAACAGTTAATTCTGTTTGATTATTATTCAACACATATTTTTTCCTTTTATCTCACATACTAGTATTTCTTTGAATTTATTATAATTCTTATTTCTATCAAAACTGTTCGACGAAATACATAAGCTAAAATTAATCATAATGTACTGAATCTTAACCAACTCTTACCGTATAATCCTACAGAGATTACCCAGAATGGTTGGTAATCTTTACTAGTTTTATGAAAATATTGGTAATTGAGCATAAACTGTGACTTTTAAATCAGCACAACCTAACTAGTCAGTCTAAACAATAAACCTACTACAAATTATCTGGCATTACATATTTTTACATATGGCTAGGTTACCGATTAACTATACAAAAAATAGTCATAACTATACGAAAAAACCCAATTACTATAGCTTTTTGGAAAAACTTAGGTATATTCATTGACATATACCAAAATTTCTGTATTACTAGCCGTAGTTACTATAGCCCAGAAGACCTAGGTATAGTAACATACTATGTTTTCGTATAATCTTACTAGGATTAC
>JBQTHA010000082.1:0-17451 GCA_052390375.1 Nitrosopumilaceae archaeon | reverse complement strand
TTGTCTTTCAAGAAACTGGACATGCACATACTGACATGATGGGACATCATATGATCCCTGTAGCCGCATCAGATGACAATCCAGTAGATATTCAAGTAGTATCTTTAGGAATTGGTCTTCCAGATGACGAAGCAAATTGGTCTGGCCCCATTGATGAAATAGTTGCAACAAAAAAAGTAGTACCAGAATTTGGTACAATTGCAATGATGATATTAGGAATATCCATTGTAAGCATCATAGCAGTTACTGCAAAAACTAGAGTAATTCCAAGACTTTAGGAATACTCTATCTTATTTTCTTTTTATTCACTTAACTAGATCGCAAAATTACAATATCTAGAAGAGGGTTTTTATCATCGCATATGCTAAAAAGTTTAATGACTAGAAAAAAAATCAAATATACTTTCTTATTAGTTGCACTAACAATAGTTCCAACTTTGCCAGCAGTTTTTGCAGAAGATACAGAGGTTAGCATTGCAGTAGGTTCTTCGGTCCCCGGATGTGAGGTAACAAACGAATGTTTTATGCCAGCATCTGTAACTGTACACCCAGGTGACACAGTCACATGGTCAAATGATGACTCTGCTGCACACACTGTAACCAGTGGAACAGCTAAAGACGGACCTGACGGAAACTTTGATAGTAGTTTGTTTATGGCAGGCACTACATTTTCTCATACGTTTGACACACTAGGTAATTATCCATACTTCTGCATGGTTCATCCATGGATGGTAGGGAATGTCTTAAACACAGTAGGTGGAGGCATAGAAATCCCGATGGGAACAATTACCGTAGGAGGTGATGATATGCCTAAAGAGACTGTAGTTACTGGAATGTCATCTGATGGTTCAGTTAGAATAGAGATTAGTACAAAGGAACCAACAATTAATGAAATGTTATCACTTGAGGTAAGATTCAGAGATGCTAATGGTGGCGGACTAAAAGAACATGTTAACTATGATATTATAGCAACACAAGATGAAAAAATTGTGCTATCAGAGATGGGAGTACATGAGCACAAAGGTCTTAGTCAACACCTCACAGGAGTTTTAGGTTCTGATACCCCAGTAGACATTAAAGTAACTCTAAATGGGTTTGGGCTTCCTAATGAAGAAGCAAACTGGAGTGGTCCAAAAGGTGAAGTACTAGAACTACAAGTGGTACCAGAATTTGGTACAATTGCAATGATGATATTAGGAATATCCATTGTAAGCATCATAGCAGTTACTGCAAAAACTAGAGTAATTCCAAGACTTTAGAAAAAACTTTCACTCTTTCATTTTCTTTTTATCATTGCAATTATTGCTAAAATAACACCTGCTGCACCAAGTGACAATCCAAATACACCAAAGTTGTATGCTGCTTGTGTACTAATTTCTCCAGTACTTGAATCAATACCACCAATTTTTGATTTAATATCAGTTACATCTTTTTGCAGAGACGATATTGCATTTTTCAAAGCTGTAACTTCTTGTCCTGATGATGAACCAGATGATTGTGGAAAGTCAAGAACTGCTGTGCTTTCAACATCTTCAATTGGAACTTCAATATCTACTGGAACACCATTAATGTCCCCTTTTAGTTCAATTACCAAAGAACCTGTTTTTGTTGGAATAATTTTTGAAAAATAGTGACCAAGTCTAGGATCAGAATCTATGTCCAGTACCTTTGTTATTCCTCCCATTCTAATTGTTGATTCTAAATTTTTAAAGGCACTTATCACTCCAGTTTTTAATCCTTCAGAAGGGCTTTCACTGATTTCATAGACTATTGCGTTTCTAAATCCCACAACTGGTGGTTCTACATCCCAGCCTATTTCTATTTCATATTGTTCTACTTGAACAGATGTGTGGGCTTCTACTGTGGAATAAATAAAGCCACTAATGAGAAAAACTGAAAGAATAGCTAAAAGAACACGCACAGATATTGCTGGTTGTTTACATGTATTATCTTTTCTCGACATGGTACAAATATCGAATCTCTCAATTGTTTAAATTATCAAGTATGGTTTGGAGAATAAATGAATAGATTTTTGCTGATTTTGTTATTTGTTGTTTCTATAGGAATTCCTTTTGCTGAAGGTCATCCATTTACAACCGAAACTAATCCTCCACAAGCGTCAAATGTTCCTGCAGGAATTACTAAGATTTCAGTTCAATATTCCGAAGCAATTGAAATTGACTTTAGTGCTCTTAAAGTGTATGATAGCAACGGCGATCAAATTGACAATAAAGATACATCATATTTTGAAGGAGAAAATTCTCTTGTTATTACTACATCGCCATTACAAGATGGGGTCTATACTGTAACAAGTAAAGTTCTTTCAAAGGTTGATGGACATCTGGTGGATGACGCATTCGTATTTGCTGTTGGTGAAGCAAAAATTGATCCATCCTTGTTGAAACAACATGTTGCTTCAGAGTTAATATTTTTCCCAGAAGCTGGAGCTAGAATTCCCGGATTTGTTGGTCAAACAGTTGTTCTTGGGGGCGTAATTTCTTCACTGTTAATTTGGCGTACTCAACAAAAAAATCTAATTGGGGATAAACTTGCACAGCTACAAGAAAAATTTCACGGCAAATATTTATCAATTATAGGTATTGGTATAATCGCTGTTTTTATTTCAAATATTTTAATGCTAATTATTCAGACTTTACGATTAGAAACATCGGCCTTTGAAGCTGTTCAAACATCATTTGGTACTATATGGCTAATTAGGATGGGAATTACAATTGGGGTACTGATTATTTGGTTCTGGATGGAACGAAAAAAACACATTTCTACAAAAAATCAATTTCCACTTTTGATATTTTCTCTTGCATTAATTGGAACTTCCACAATGATTGGTCATGGTGCTGCCAGTGAACAAATACCAGCAATAATTTTGGATTATGTACACAATCTTATTGCATCAATATGGATTGGAGGAATAATCTTTTTTGGATTCATCCTACTTCCTACCTTATCTATTCTTGATGATAAAAATAAGGAACTGCTTTCTCTTGTAGCAATTCCAAGATTTTCCATCATGATAATAATATCACTTGGAATTCTAATAATATCAGGTCCAACTCTTTTATGGTTTATAGAAAGCAATGTAGGGCTACTTGTAGAATCTACATATGGTAATTTAATACTGGCAAAAATTGCAATTGCTTCAATTATGGTTGGGTTGGGAGGCTACAACCAATTTGCAATTCAGAAAAAAGCTGAGAAAAATATCAAGTCTGGTTCAATTACTGTATACAAAAAATTACGACGTTCTCTAAAAATAGAATCTGCTTTGGGTATTATCTTACTTGTAGTGGTGGCTCTACTGACAAATGGAACCTTACCTGCAGGAGAAATCAAACAAGTACAAGCGCAAGAAATTATTTTTGGATATCACACAGTAGAGTTTTCTGAAAATGTCAAGTTTGATGTCTCCGTTAATCCATTAACTAGTGGTCAAAATACCATTAGTGTGATTGTATCAGATTTTAATGGAAATTCATTAAGTGATATTAATGATCTTAAGATAAAGGTCTCAAATCCACAAAGAAATATTGCTCCAATTGAAATCCCCATAACTTCAATACAAGACGAAAAAACTTCTACAGTACAATATGAAGGAGATGTTACCTTTGGTTTTTCTGGTAACTGGCAAGTTGAGATAGAAGCTCAACGAACTCAAACAGTTAATGAAGATATTATCCTTGATCTCATAGTAAAACCAAAACTTACACAATTAAAAACTGAAATAACAGAATATCAGTTTCCATCAGTTGACTCAGCTCCTCTTTATCCCCTATTTGATGGAAAAAATACTATATGGATAAGCGATCCATCAAAACCAAGATTATGGAAGTTTACACTCGATGATAAGAAGTTTAGTTCTTTTGAATTTGAAGGTCTTACATCAATAATTCTGACTCAAGATAATGATGGAAATATTTGGTTTACTGATACACCAAACAATAAAATAGGATTTCTTAATCCAGAAACTGAACAAATTCAAACCATTTCACTTCCTATAGAAGCAATACCAATTTCATTGCAGGCAGATTTTGAAAATAATATTTGGGTTTCGCTTGTAGACAAAAACATGTTGATAAAGTATGATCAAAATTCTGGAAATTTTGAAGAGTATACAATTCCCACAGCGGAAGGAGGGCCGTTTGCGCTATCGAGGGATTCATTAGGAGATATTTGGTTTACCGAATCTAACACATCAAAAATTGGTGTAATTAATACAAAAACAGGAAAAATCAAAGAATTCACTTCTGATTTGCCTATAGAATCGCCAGAAGCTCTTTACTTTGATAGGGAGGGTATGTTATGGGTAAGTGCTCATACAGGGCTTGCGTTGATAAAGTTCAATCCAGTATTAGAGACATTTGAAAGAATAGAGATTTCTGATCCTAAAGCGTTACCATTTGGTATGACTGAAGATAGATATGGAAACATTTGGTTTGCTCAACACACTGTTGATAAAATTGGTATTTACGATCCATATAATGATAATCTTATCGAAGTACAAGTACCTACTGAAGCATCTTTTGTACAATTTTTAACTTCTGATGATAAAGACAATATATGGTTTGTCGAACAACAAGGAAACAAACTTGGTATGATAAAAATTTCAGAAACTCCAAGTTTGGCAGTGACACAACTCCAAACTCAAAATAGTGAATTAAAATATGTCGAACTTGTATCACCACTTATTGCAATAGGTATTATTGCAACATCACTATTTTTTGTAAAGAGTGTTAGGGATAAAAGAAGAATAGATGCTCTAATTCAATAATTTAGATTTTAAAAATTTTTTATTTATAATCATCATTGAGATTAATCCACTAGCAAGTATTAGGATAACTATAGCTCCAAATTCTGGTACTACAACCAAACCAAATTCTGTACTTGAATCTGTTCCTCGTATATTTTCAAATCTAATCATTGTAGGTCCAGTTTGACCTTCCATGAAAGTATAATCTTCGAATTGCCCCCCTACATCTGCATTTCCCGTAGTTCTGTAAATTTCAACATTATTTTGTAAAATAATAAAGTCATACGTTGATTGTCTTAGGGGTTCACCTGTACTTCCATCACGTATAGTAAAAATAAATTTGGTATTTGTGTTAGGTTCAATTGTAATAGGTGTCCAAGATAGATCCACTTGAAATTTTTCATCTCTTGTCATTGCAGACATTGGAAACTCTACCTTATCACTTGCTTCTAGTGTAAATATCATATAATCAGGTAGATCATCACTTATCTTTTTTTGTTCTTGCTTTAGATATTGAAGATGATCCTGAAGTAGTACAAAATGGACAATTCTTTCGCCTTCTTCGGTATAATCATCAATTATCACATTTGATTTGAATAAATCGATTCCATTTATTTTTCCAATATAGCTAGGTACCAAAAAATCGTTAAAATCCTTAGGAAAGTGTACCTCTTCATGAACAACAGGAATGTGTGATATGATTTTTTCATTCCAGTTAAAGGGCATTTCAAATGTTACCAAATTATTTTTAGAATCATAATTGAAATTGGATAATTTATCAAAATAGGATTTTGTTCTAAAATTGATCATATCTCCACTTGCACTTTGTTTTTCATAATCAGTTGTTTCAACCATGCTAACATCTACAGTATACACTCCTAGATCTTCAACAATGTTAGTTGGCTCATCAATGGATCTTATTTCTATTTCAAAATTAAATAGTCCACCTGATTCAAAGATGTTTCCTTCCAATTGAATTGGTTTAGAGTCTGTTGCATACCAAGCTCCAAGGAAAGAATTTTTTTCAGCAATAATCTGTATTTTTTTCTGTTCGGTTGGAATAATATGGATTAAGAGGTTACCATCTGTAGTAAAAAAATAATTGCTAAAAATTATTTTGTTCTCATGAAAAAGTCCAATTAAAAAAGTAACATTTTTCACATTTTCTTTTGTTTCTTTATCAATAGCAGTAACCGTGATGATGTTATCATTTGATTCATCAGTATAGAGGGGAAGCTCAACTGAAACAGAAATCTTTCTACCATTTACGTCAATTAAGGTAGTATCAATTCCCCAACCATGACCATATGAATTTTCTACTGGTAAGAGAAGAAGAATCAGTGATATAATGCTTGCAATTATTAATTTTTCATTGTTCATAATGTTACAAGTTTTATAGTATCCATTTTTTTATTTGTTTGAAAATCGTTTGTAATTGTAGAGACTCTTTCTGCCTCACCATCTATTACAAAAAGTTCCATACATTTTTCACCTTCAATTTTGCTGTGGAGGTGAGTTGTAATAAGATCTTCAAAATTATGTTTTATTCCGCTAACAATGTGATCAAATTCATCATTATGAACAACAAGTAGTATTGCGTGGATGTTTCCTGAGAGTTCATTTTTTTGTTTTGCCTCAGAAACAAAGCTTCGAATTCCTGCACGTATAGTTTCAGACCTTCCAGAAAAGCCCATTGATTTTTTGAGCTTATCAAGTTGGGAAAGAATTTCATCATTTAATGAGATTGAAATGATTGGCAATGGCTAGATGTTATTAAATTGGTTATATATCTAGTAGCTAAAATTATTAACTTTTTTTAGATTTATTAATAATAATAGGTAGAAATTCATGTGTTCAATCAGACAAGGGCTGCCATAATTGCCATAGCGCTAATCATACCCTTATCCACAATTGCGATGTGGAATTCAACCAGATTTCAGGAATTTACTGAAACTTCTATGGAAAACCAAAAGATTGTCGCTTTAGCTTCATTTTATCCGCTTTACGAGTTTACAAAAGAGGTTGGGAAAGACAAAGTAGATGTTTCTTTGCTTGTTCCACCTGGCATAGAACCACATGATTGGGAACCGTCTATACAAGATCTTCAAATAATTCAGCAAGCTGACATTATTATAATAAATGGAATTGGATTTGAAAATTGGTTTGAAGATATTGAAAAATTAAATTTAGAGCTTACCATAATTGATTCAAGTAATGGCATTAATATTATAAATGAAATTAACAGTGATCAACATGAAGATAGCCATTTTGATGCTTCATTAGCTGATCCACATATATGGTTAAATCCCTCTTTGGCAAAAATTCAAGTTAAAAATATTGTAGGGGGTTTAATAGAATTAGATCCTGATAATAGTCCATATTATCACGATAATTATGAAAACTATATTAAAAAATTAGATATTTTAGATTCAAAAATTAGAGATGAGTTATCAAATTGTAGCAAAGATTTTGTAGCATTTCATAGTGCATTTACATATTTTGCAAAAGAATATGGATTAAATCAGCACACTATTGTATCAAATGAACCACATAGTGAATCTACATCAAAAACTCTAGAAAAGATAATCAGTTTAGCAAAAGAAATGAAAATTCAAATAATCTTTACAGAAGAGGGAATTGACAAACGGACATCTGAAGTTATTGCAAAAGAATTAGGTGGTAAAGTGTTAACATTATCACCTTTGGAAATTAGTGAGACAAGTACAACCTATATTGAAAAAATGGAAGTAAATCTAGCCAATCTAAAAGAGGCATTGTGTAATTGAAAGTTGTTGAAATAAAAAACCTAACAGTTGAATATCCAGGAGTTAGGGCACTTGATAATGTGAGTTTTTCAATTGAACAAAATGATTTTTTAGGAATAATTGGACCAAACGGTGCTGGGAAATCTACTCTATTTTCTTGTATGTTGCGACTCTATACTCAATACAGTGGTTCAATTCACTTTTTTGGAGAAGACATACGAGTGGCCAAAAAATACCTAAGAAGTGTAGGCTATGTACCTCAAAAACCTGTTTTTGAGAAAAATTTTCCAGCTACAGTTAGAGAAGTAGTAAGAATGGGTTTGGGACGAAATGGTAATGAAAAAAGAATAGATGAAGTTCTTCAGGACGTATGGATTCATGAGCTAAGCCATAAGAGAATTGGAGAATTATCAGGTGGGCAACAGCAACGTGTATTCATAGCAAAAGCACTAGTTGGAGATCCCAAAATCCTAATTTTAGATGAACCGGTGACAGGAATTGATGCTCAAAGTACAGAATTATTCTATGGGATATTATGTGAGCTTAACAAAAAACAAAACATTACAATAATTTGGGCATCTCATGATTTAGATGCAGTAAATAAACTTGCAAACAAGGTTGCATGTCTTGATAGAACATTATTTTTCCATGGAGTATCTGATGAATTTTTCAGCAACGAAGAACTAGTCAAAAAATATTCTGAAGCTTCGATGCAAAAACATATGCACCATCACACAGAATCATGACGCTAGAAATTTTTTCCTACGGTTTTATGCAAAGAGCACTAGTTTCTGGCATAGCTATTGCTCTGTTATGTTCCGTAGTTGGATTATTTTTAGTTTTAAGAAGATATTCCCTATTTGGTGATGCAGTAGCTCATTCTTCATTTGGAGGAATTGCAGCAGGACTTTTGATTGGCATTTATCCAATGTGGACTGCTTATGTAGTTTCACTTGTCAGTGCGTTAGTCATTACAAGAATAAAGCAGAAATTTGACATATCAGGTGAAGCCTCTGTCGCAATTTTACTTTCTTCAGGAATTGCTGTAGGATTAATTTTGATCAGTCTGTCTGGTGGTTTTAACGTTGATATTCTCAGCTTTCTTTTTGGCAGTATATTACTCGTAAGTGTTGAAGATACAGTTCTTATTCTAGGTCTTACAGGTGTAATTTTAATTATAATTTTATTACTATATCGAGAATTGATTTATTCTACTTTTAATGAAGAACAAGCAAAAGTTAGTGGAATTCCAGTAGAAAAGATAAACTACCTTGTAGTTTTCATTGCTGGAATTACTGTTGTAACCTCAATACAGTTAGTTGGAATATTGCTTATTTCTGCTCTATTTGTTATCCCAAATGTGACTGCTATAATGTATGGCCGTAGCTTCAAGCAAACTGCTCTTCTTTCAATCGCATTTGCAGTTTCTTCTGTAATAGTTGGCATACTGATTTCTTATTTGTTTGATATCACCCCATCGGGGGCAATTGTAATGTTATCAATTGCAATTTTTGCAGCTACAATTAGTCTTAAATGGATAGGACTGATAGATCGTTCTAAAATGCATCTAAAGAAATTATCTTTGTCTAATCACTTTGTTTAAGGTAAGTGGAACATTAGAACGATCAAATGGTTTTACAACATAATCTCTTGCACCAAGTTTAATTGCATCTTGAACTATATGTTTTTCTTCAACAGATGTAATCATCACAACTTTGGCATGTGGATCAATCTTAAGTATTGCGCGTAAGGCTTGAATTCCATCTGCTCGCGGCATGTTAACGTCCATTGTTACTAGATCTGGTTTGATTTTTTGGAAAGCTTTGACACCTTCAATACCATCAGCAGCTTCAAAAATTTCTGATGCAAGTCCATTATTTTTGATAATATCTTTTAGGACACTTCGCATAAATGACGCATCATCTACAATTAAAATTTTAGATGCAATTCCCCTAGTCATAGTACTTTATACCTCTGTTGCATAGAATTTCTTGTCTCGGATAGAGTAATAATCCTAAGTTTGTTCGGCGTGAACATACATTTTTGGAAAATATAATGATATTTTTTCCAGATTTTTCATAAAAGAGCTGAATCATTTTATTGACCTGGAATTAACTCAGAAAGAGTCTCCGTTGGTAGTTTCTTTTGATAAATTCTATCTCTAGCGCTAATGGGAATAAATGAATTTTGTAATTTATGGCCCCAAAGAGTTTCATCCATTCCCAGAACAAGAAATCGGTTTTGTTTCAATACAGTATAGAATTTTTTGAAAATTAGATCTTGTGCGTCTTTCCCATAGTAGATTAGTAAATTTCTACAAAACACAACATCAAGATAGGTTGCTGGAAATGTTGTAATGTCTCCAAGATTAAATGATACTAAATTTTTAATTTTTTCGATTATTTGGTATTTATTATTTTCAATTTTTTTGAAATATTTTGTAATCAATCTTGTATCTAAGTTTTTCAAGTTATCATTGGTATAAACGCCAGTTCGTGCTTCTTTCAAGGAATTTAAGTTAATGTCAGTAGCAAGTATTTTGAATTTATGGTCAGTGTTTTTGAGTGCTTCGTTAAACATTATTGCAAGACTATATGGTTCTTCTCCTGATGCACAACCACAACTCCATATTCGTATAGTATCAGTTGGTTTAATCACTTCAAGTAAATTTGGAATTACTTTTTGCATAAAGAATTGCCAGACTTGTTTATCACGAAAAAATTTTGTTACGTTAATTGATAACGAATCATATAGAGAACTTATTTCATTAGGCTTGGAATTTAGAAAATTTACATACTCGGAACTCCTTCTTATATTCAACATTTTCATTCTCACGTGGATTCTTCTTGTAAGAAATGCTGGCTTAAAGTATGACAAATCTAATCCATGATTTTTTAGAACAGATTCTTTAATTTGTTCAAGATCCTTATCTGAAATTGAAACTTCTAAGGTCATAATTAGTTTGCCTCTTTTTGTAATTCTTCAATAAGAGAATCGAGCTCTGTGTTTTCTGAACCAGTACTATATTCTCTTGAATCTATGAGTGATGAAAATTCTGAAGAGTTATCTTTGCCATTTTTAGTTAACAGTTTTCGTGCATCACCTGAGTTCTGCACAATTATCATATGTATTCTAATGCCACTTTTCTCTCCTACTAGTTCTGTATCAGCAATTATTGCAGATTCTGACGGTTTGATGACGTCCTTTGCAGAATCATTTATCATTGATGTGAAATCACCTTGCATGTAATCAGGAGTAGAGAGATCTACTCTAAATCCAGTACCTATAGACATTGCATTAAAAAATGAACCAGTTAAAATGTTGGCAACTTCCTGGATAGCAGAGGCTCCCATTTCGTCGATTTCATAAGTTTCATCCTTACCAAGAAGTTTTGCTGCAATCATTTTGGCATATTTCATTTTGATTGCATAACAAATCTCAATATGGATATCCCCTTTACCCCGTAGTCTTACTCCACACATTGGTAATTCATTAGTACTCAATCTGATGTTTTTTGGGTTGAAATATTTTTTATCTAAAATCATAACTTTGTAAGTTATTTGTTCAGCCAGTAAAGTTGAAAGTGATGATGAAGTCTGCAATGCAATATACTCGTTAATAATTTTAGTAAAATCCTTAATTTCTTTAGGTTTGAGATTTAATGATTCTTCCATTTTTTACTCTCCTAAACTATCATTCCTGGATCAAGTATTAGCGCCACTTTTCCATCAGGTAGAATCGTAGCATTTGTGAAGGAGTTTTTAGAATCTGACGTGTTACTAAATTTTTTAATTACAATCTCTTGTTTTCGTTCAAATGAATCTACAACTAGTCCATAAGGCTCACCTCCCTTGTCTACAATAACTATAGTGATCTCATTAGGAATAATTGTGTTGTCTTGTTTTATTTCAAGTATATCTGAGACTCGAACAATTGGTACTATTTTATTTTGATATTCGATTACTTCTACACCATGTACACTCTTTATTTCATTTTTATTGATCTTAATTGTTGTAGTAATACTAGACAATGGAAGAACAAATTTTTCATTAGAAACATTGACTAATAGTCCACCTATGATAGATACACTGAGGGGAAGCATTAAGATCATTGTAGTTCCCAATCCCTTTGTAGATGTTATTTGTACATGTCCTCCTACGTCTTCTACTCTGTTAATCACAACATCCATTCCAACTCCCCTTCCAGAAATATCAGTAATGCTCTTTGCAGTTGACAAGCCTGGAGTACCCAACAAATCAATCGCTTTCTCATCAGAGATTTCATTTGCCTCTTCTTGTGTTAAGATTCCATTTTCTACAGCTTTGGTTTTTAATCTCTCTAGATCAATTCCTTTACCATCATCTTCAATTTTTATGGCAATTTGTTCTCCTATATGATAAGCAGTTAATCTAATGTAACCTGATTCAGGTTTGCCCAAAGATTTCCTTTCAGAAGTTGTTTCTATTCCATGATCTACACAATTTCTTAGTATGTGTAGGAGAGGATCAGTTATTGCATCTAATATTGTCCTATCAAGTTCAATTTTTGCTCCTTCCATTTGTAATTGAACTTTTTTCCCTAGTTGGTTAGAAGTATCTCGTACCACCCTTTCAAATCTTCTGAATATAGTGTCTATAGGAACTAATCTAAGTTTCAGGGATTGGTATTGTAAATCAGTTACAAGTCTTCCCAAATCCAATAATGATGTTTTGGATTTAACAGAGCCTTCCTCCTTGATGGAATTTTCTAGTTTCATTTTTGAAATTATCAATTCTCCCACCAAATTTACAAGAGAGTCAAGATCAGACATTTTCACTCTGATGGTAGGTAATTGTGCGATAGACATTGATTCAGTATTTTCTATAGGATGAGATTCCTCTGGGTGTTCAAGCATTGATAGATATGAACCTAAATCGATTTTCTTATTTTCATCATTGATCATTTGTTGAATGACATCAATACATTTGAAAAGAACACTTGCAAGATTTGAGTTAAGTTTTAATTGTTTTTTTCTAATCTTATCAAAAACATTTTCAATATGCTTACATAATTCTTTGGTCTGTTCATATCCCATAGTAGCTGCCATACCCTTAATTGTATGAGCAGAACGGAAAATGAGATCTACATGTTCTTTAATATCTGGGCTTTCTTCAAGTTTTAGTAAAGCTTGATTCATTATGTCAACATGTTCTAAAGCTTCTGAATGATACATTTCTCGATAACTAGTTTCAGACAAGTTTTTCTACCTCCTCTTGAATTGTTTGAGGAATTTGCTGTGTTGGTAATAATTTGTCAACGGCATGAAGATCTACTGCAGCTTTTGGCATGCCATAAACTACAGATGAAGAGCTATCTTGAGCCATAGTTTTACCTCCTCTTTTTTTGATGGTTTTCATACCAAAGGCACCATCATGTCCCATTCCTGTTAGTAGAACCCCAATGGTATTGGAACCAAAAACTTCAGATGCAGAAACCATTGTCATATTTACTGCAGGTTTTACACCAAATCTTTTTGGCCCGTCTATTAGTTTAATTCTCATATTGGGTTCAACAAGCATATGATAACCTCCTTTAGCAACCAAAACCATTCCTTCTTTGATTACATCACCATCTTCTGCTTCTTTTACGGGAAGATCACAATTTTCATCTAATCTAAGCGCGAATGGACCTGTGAATTCTTTTGGCATATGCTGAACTACTAAAATTGCAGCTGGTAAATCCACAGGAAGTGACGAAAGAATTGACTGAACTATATTAGGACCTCCTGTGGAAGAACCTATTACAACTATTCTAGTAGCTGCGTTAGGTGCAGATACAACTTTTCTTTTTGGTTTTAATTTTTGAATGTTTTTTATTATAAGTTGACGAGGATCAGACTTTGCGGCAATTTCAATTTTTGATTGAAGACTTTCCTTAAGTTCTGATATTTGTTCGGGATTCGTTGTAGAGATAGGTACAAAATCTAATGCCCCATTTTCTAATGCATCTAAAACAATTTTGGCACCATCTTGAGAAAAACTACTTACAACTATAATTGGAACAAGTTTATCCTGCTTTACTACTTCTTCAATAAATGTAAGTCCATCCATTGTTGGCATTTCAAGATCAAGTAAAATTACATCTGGTTTTTTCAGACTGAGTTTACGTAAAGCTTCTGCACCATCTCTTGCGGTATTTGTAACCTTTATGTTATTTTTAGATACAAGATCACTTAGAAGTTGAGTCATGTATTTGGAATCATTTACTATCCATACCTCAATTTGGTCTTCAACAGATTTTGTCATCATTTTTTATCTATTCCAAATTTCCTGAAAAGAAATTTATGATTGAAATTTACTTTCCAATCATAAGAAAAGAATTATTTTGGTACCTCCATTGAAGAGTTATTCATTTCATCCTCTCTGAAAACTTCCTTAAGCTCTTCAGGTATATCATCTTCAACATCATCCAGTTTTTGATTTTTTTCAGAGTTGATTATATCATGATTTTGGAAATTCGAACTATTAATGGTAGTAATAGGCATTTCAATTTGATTTTCAGATTCTTTATAATTGTCTTCAGAATCTTCAAGTAATGCTATAATATCTAAAAGTACTATTAGCTGCCCGTTAATTTTTGCAATTCCTTTGATGTAATGATATGATTCAAAGGAATCTGATGGGACAGGTTCAATATCTTTGAGAGATATATTCAAGACTTGTTCTACTTTATCAACTATTAGACCATAAATCGAATCTCTTACATCAGCAATTATAATTCTATAATTTTTTTTATTTAGAATATCTGCTTCTCCAAAGCCTAATCTCTTCTTAATATCAATTACAGGAATAATTAATCCACGTAGATTCATTACTCCTTTAACATATTTTTTTGCTTTTGGAACACTGGTAATTTCTAAAAAATTTCTAATCTCTCTAACTTGTTCTATCGGTACTGCATAATTTTCTTTTTTTTTATTAGATTCATTAACTAAACTAAACGAGATAACTTTTAGAGAATCAACAGGGATGGTTTCAACTTTCAATTTTTTCCTCCTCTTCTGCTTCAGAACTTGTAATTTCGTCAAATTCACTATTTGAGATGTTGTCGTCTGACTTGTTTTTCATTACTTTTTGGGATAGATGATCATTTTTTGATTCATTAAATAATGATAATTGATTTGATGGGACTTTGAATAAACGAACTTTTTTAGCAAGTTGTTCAGCCATTAAGGCGATATTTTGGCTTGAAGATGAGATTTCTTGTGTTGCAGTGGTTTGTTGCTCTACTGCAGCATAAGCCTGGTCTGTGGCAAAGGCATTTTGTTCGGCTACAGCAGCTACTTCTTGAACTTTATAACTAATTTTAGATAACGCGTTAAGAGAAGAATCTACAACTTTACGTCCTTCTTCAATTTCTGATGCACTACCATTAATGCTATCCACCGTACTGTGAATATCATCTTGTATTTCACCTATCAGTGTATCAATTTCTTCTAATGATTTGGCAGAACCTTCAGCGAGTCTTCTAACCTCATCAGCAACTACTGCAAAACCTCTACCTGATTCACCTGCTCGTGCTGCTTCAATTGCTGCATTTAATGCAAGCAAATTAGTTTTTTCTGCAATTTCTCTAATTACTTCTACAACCGAAGTGATTTTTTCACTCTTCGCTGCCAAACTTTTTACTTTAATAGATGATTCGTTAGTGAGCTCAATGATTCTTGACATTCTATCTGCTGCACTTGAACCCTCTTTAGAATTTGTATCCATTACACTATCTACAATTGTTTTAGCTTCAGCAAGCTCAGATGCTTGTGATTGAGAACCAGTAGCTATTTGCTGAACTGTTGTAGAAACTTCTTCTACACTAGAATTTAGTTCCTCTGCTGCTGCAGCAGAATCACGTGCATCTCTAGCAATCTTATTTGCAGTTTGTTTTACATCCATTACAAGTTGTCGAAGACTAGTAACCATATTATCTAAAGAATTTGTAAGATCGTTTACCTCTTCAGATGAATTTGATTTTTCAACTTGAACATCTAAATTTCCTTCACTGATTTTTTTTGCAATGTTCGCTGCGTTTTTAATTGGATTGGATATAATTTTTCCAAAAATTGTATTTAGTACAAAAATTCCAATTGAAACCCCAATAATTAATACTAGAATAGTATTCACAATACCAATATTTTCCTCATTTATATCAGATATTTCAAAAATGGCATATCCACTACCTGCTAGAATAGAAATTACTAAAGCTACGTGTAATACCATTAATTTATTCTTTAAACTTAGTTTCACTGAAGATGGTACTATATCGTTCACATGCATAATCTTGGCTTGATGCCAATAACCCTACATGTGTATGATGTGAACAAACATTTTTTTCATTCCATTATATGAAGATGGAGACAATATCTTGAAATTTTGGAAGAATCTAAGAAAATTTGATTTCTTAAAAATTAGAATATCCTTAAACTCCAACGTCCCCAAAGTCCAAGATGGAAGTTTCTAGGTAATCAGACATTAGGACGTTCATTGCAAATGTAGTAACAGAACCAAGTACTCCGAGTAAAGCAATGTGATAAAAGACTGTTTTATACAATCCTCCCTGTGCTACCTTTAGTGCAATAGAACTAATCACAGATGTCATAAGAATCATTATTGGTAACATCATATCCATAAAGGCAGGATCAATTGGAGATAGTGGAAAAGCATTACTTGAGAGATCAACAGTGCTAATTAATTCAAAAAATATTGATGTAAGTTTATTCATCAATCCAAAAACTCCCAAAGTCAAAACATGTAATACTATTATGATTGATTCAAATGTTTTAGATGTCTGTTCTCTTTTTGCACGTAATTCATTGATTTTAATTGTAATATCAGCAACTCTGTTTCCAGTTTCATTCATATCTCCACCTTTGTCTAGTGAGGTTGAAATTACCTGATTACCGTTTGCAACTAGTTCACTGCCACAATCTCTTGAAAACAATTCAAAGCCATGTTGTTGGTCAACTTTGTTTTTAATTCTATTTTTTAATGAGATTACAAATTTTTGAATTGGTCCAAAATCACTCCTTAGTACTGCATCTAAGGCTTGTCCCATTGAACCAACTGTTGCTAAAATTTCTCCAAAGTGTCTGATAAATTCAGGATACCACTGATTGATTTTCTTAATTCTTTGTTCCATTTTTCTTGCCAATAATCCTGGATAAAAAAGTGGTGCCAATGAAATGCCTACAACTAGACTTAATGGCAAAGCTTGGGAGATTAAAAGCACTATTCCTATACCTGCCCCAGCCCCTATTGAGACATAAACTTTAATCCTAAATTTCAGATCTACATCTTCTCTACTAAATGCAAGCTTATCTCTAGGGAACAATATGTACATGATAAAAACAAACATGCTCATAGTAATTGTAACTCCAATTAGAGAATAAACTAAGATTAGTTCTGATGAATTGGCTCCAGTTAACATTGTCATAATAGAGTTTGCAGCAATCATAAAGGCTGCAGTAGACATTAGTGTGTAAAACATTTCAAGAAAAAGCTTTTGCATTTCTAGCTTTCTTTCATATTCTATAGCATAGGTTAGTAGTGAAGATGTTAACTCAGCTCTGAAAAATGTACTAAGCTTGTCACCTAGTCTTACTACTTGGGCAAATTTAACTAAGAGCTGTTTTAGTGGATTGCCTAGTTCAGATGATACCTTCATAGCAACCATTTCAAGTGACTTTGCCATACCAAACGTCCAACCTACACCCAAACGATAAGCATCTCTGAATGCTCTTGAGTAATTACCATAATCACTTTTTGATGCAGTTTTGACTAGATCTGTTGCCTCTACTTCACCTGTAGAAATGGCATAGAGATATGCAATAAAATAAACTAATTTTTCATCACTTTTTTTAAGATCAGATAATGAAAGTGACTTTAGAAGA
>JBQTHA010000081.1:0-2591 GCA_052390375.1 Nitrosopumilaceae archaeon | reverse complement strand
ATTCTATTTTTTGGGGGATCCAGACACTGAGAGTAGAAGAGATAAAATCACTTCACTTTTGGGCGTGCAGGATTCCCCCCTGCCTCTGAATTTCGACAGTATTTAACAAACGCGTATAATTTCTATCTAAAGTTCAATTGTTGAACTATAGTTGTAAGAAAATTTTAAGATTAAATGTTACCAGTAATCTTTGATTCATTTTATTATACGAAAACGTAGTGGATGAAGAATCCTCTATCAGAATATGAGATAAAAGAATACAAGTAAATCCTATAGTTTTGTAGCACTACTATGACTTTACAAAACGAGCGAAGGTATCAGCTTGCATCTAATTTGCAAATATCTCGAGTACTAAACGGGATGTGGCAGGTAGCAGGAGGGCATGGATACATTGATCCTACTTCTGCAATTAATAGCATGATTGATTATCACAATGCAGGTTTTACCACGTGGGACCTGGCAGACATTTATGGACCTGCTGAATACTTTGTAGGTGATTTTAGGCACAAATTACGACAAGTACAAGGGGAGTCAGCATTAGATAATGTACAAGCGCTTACAAAATTTGTACCAAACCCAGGTACCATGACTCGCCCCGTTGTTGAACAAAGCATCAATGAGTCACTTTCTAAAATGAATCTTGCTACCCTTGATTTACTCCAATTTCATTGGTGGGATTACAACGATACAAATTATCTAAATGCGCTAGATTATCTATCTGAACTGCGAGATGAAGGCAAGATAAAGCACCTAGGTCTTACAAATTTTGATACACAACGCATGCAAGTAATGGCAGACCATGACTTGAATCTTGTATCAAACCAAGTACAATATTCCTTAATTGATATGAGACCTGAGGTAAAGATGGAAAAATTTTGCAAGCAACATGATATGAGACTACTTGCATATGGAACGCTTTGTGGTGGATTGCTCTCTGAAAAATTCTTGGGAAAACCAGAACCACTTAGAGGGCACCTTAATACTGCCAGTCTGCAAAAATACAAAAACATGATAGATGCGTGGGGTGGATGGAACTTGTTTCAAGAGCTTCTAAAAACGCTAGATGAGATTGCACACAAACACAGTGTTAGTATTGCAAATGTTGCCACACGGTATATTCTTGACAAGCCTCAAGTTGCTGGTGTAATTATTGGTGTGCGACTAGGCATTGCAGAACACATTGCAGATAATTTACGTGTCTTTGATATGAAATTAGATGGTGATGATTATTCTAGGATCAAGGCAATAATTTGCAAATCTCATGATTTATTTGAATTAATTGGTGACTGTGGGGACGAGTACAGGAATTAACAAATTAGATAAATCCCTGCTTTACGAACTGAACTAAAAGGTAGAACCCCTCTTGCGAACAAAAAACTCGTCCTTTTCACGTCATAATGTGGAGTATGATTTTTGGAGAAGATTTAAGATCATAAGTTCTTACAGGAAAACCATTGAATTTAGATAGGCCACGATACATTCAAGTTGGTTTTTTATGTGCAGCAGTTTCTGCAATACTTTTTGGCTCTATCTCCACTATAGCAAAACCTACACTATCCTCAGTTAATCCAATTTTTTTAGCATCACTTGTCTACCTAGTATCTGCAATAATTCTTAGTCCTATTGCCCACAAATCAAAAGGTACAACTGGCGATAAGAGATCCTATTTTTACATTATTCTTATTGCGATATTTGGTGGTGTGATTGCTCCAATTTTGTATTTTTTAGGACTAGAGCAAACTAGTGCCTCAGATACTGCTGTCTTAACAGATGCAGAGCTACTATTCACTGTAATTCTCGCTTTGGTATTTTTTAAAGAGAAACTAAATCGAGTTGGTTATCTTTCTGTTGTTCTAGTAATTACCGGTGTGATTATAGTTACCACTAACTTGCAGTTTACGTCTCTTTTTGAAACAAGTTTTGGAAATCTCCTCATACTATTATCTACAGTTTTTTGGGCGCTTGATAACAACATTAGCAGAATAATTACTCAGAAGATAAGCAACGTCGCAAGAATTGCACAGATAAAATCTGCAATTGGTGGAAGCATTGTTCTTGGTTTAGTGTTTTTGTTTGGTATTCCAATTGAAATAGATCCTGCTTTATTGCCAAACATAATCTTACTTGGAGTAGGAGGATTTGGTGTAGCACTATTCTTTTTTTTAAAAGCCTTGCAAAGAATTGGCGCTATCAAAACTTTGATGATATTTTCAATCTCTTCTCCAGTTGGTCTAGTATTTGCAGCAATATTTTTGGGAGAAACAATAAGTTTGTACCAGATTATTGCAATTAGTGTAATTCTTGTTGGAATTTTTCTAATCTACAGTAAGGGAGAAAAACCTGTTGATACTAAAAGGTCACAAAAACCACTATAACATCGAGGGAGTTGAACTAACAGGTAGAACCTAAACGTCCCACGCGAAGGATTTGAACCTTCGACAACCCGGTTTCTGTATGCCTGATAGGCTGTTATTCAGTCAGCCAAAAGCCAACAACTACAGCCGGAAGCTCTACCAGGCTGAGCTAGCGTGGGACAGATTTGACGCTGTATTCAAGTATTAAATAACTATCGAAATTGGATTTGAAAATGG